>JAOUDU010000278.1 GCA_029859085.1 Gammaproteobacteria bacterium
TGCAGTCTCACCCGCTCCACCCTGTTACACTTCGGCTACCGGGGCCGCATGGCCACCGCGGGCAACCTGGCGTTTCCCTTTTCCCCCTCGGACCTGCGGGCCGGGGAGGTCTACGAGTTCTCGGTCTACCACCTGCTGCCGGCGGATCCGCTGGCACTGTTTCCAGTCAGGGTGGAGGAGATCGGGCAATGACAATGCTACGGGACATCGCCCTGGTGGTGCGCAGCAAGAACACCAGCCCCTTCACCTACTCCCTGGATATCCTGTTCCGGGACCGCAATGACTATGAAAATATCAAGTCACGCCAGCTGGTGGACGCGGCGCTGATCGCCGGGCTGTACGGTATCGCACCGGACCAGGTGCTGGATGTGATCCATTTCGATCCGGCCCTGGCGATCAAGATCTGCCTGCTGCGGGATATTCCATCCGGTGCCCCGGGCGACCGGGACGTCTACGGCGCCCAGCAGCACGTGCCGCTGTTGCTGTGGGAAATTCCCGGGCACGCAGACTAGCCCGGCTATATACTGGCGCACTCTCGCGATACTCACCGGCCGGGCGGCCGACTGATAGGGAATACCTGGAATGGCAATTGCGCTGGAATACACCGCAGGTGGCGACGATGCGGCCGGCCGCGAACAGCTGTTTGCCACCATAGCCCGGGACCTGCTGGAAAAAGGCTACAGCATAAACCCCTGCGCCATGGCCCCGGAGCTGGCGCAAAGCCTGCTGCAAAAACTGCATACCATGTCGGAGCGGCAATTCGTGCCCGCCGGCATCGGCCGGGAACAGGAACAGATGCTCAACACCTTCGTGCGCACGGATAAAATCTGCTGGATTACCGGCGAGTCGGACGCCGGGCGCCAGTGGCTGGAGTGGGCCGCCAGCTTGCAGACCTTCCTCAATCGCCGGCTGCTCCTGGGCCTGTTCTCCTTTGAGAGTCACTTCGCCCATTACGGCGCGGGCGATTTTTACCGCAGGCACTGCGACGCGTTCAAGGGAGGCTCAAACCGCGTCCTGTCCATTGTCGCCTACCTCAATCCCGGCTGGCTGCCCGGCGACGGCGGCGAACTCGTTATCTATCCCGAGGGAGTGCCCGCGGGGATAAAGGTGACACCCGCACTCGGCACCGTGGCGGTCTTCCTCAGCGAGGACTTCGAGCACGAAGTCCTGCCCGCCCGCCGCGACCGTTTTTCCATCGCCGGCTGGTACCGGGTGAACAGTTCCAGCGCCCGGCGCGCGGACCCGCCGCTGTAGTCGCCCTGATCTGGCACCCGGAGCCCATCCAAGCTATAACTAGCGCCCGCCACGAGGATCCGTGTGATGACGTTCAAGCTCGTTCTGCCGCACCTTAAACCGCATTTCGCCCTGGTTCTGTGCATCGGCATCGCGGCCGCAATTCCCGGCACGGCCCACGGCCAGAGGCAGTGGGACAGCTATGGCGGCAGCCCCGGCGGCGGCCACTACTCGCCGCTGACCCAGGTCACCCCGGCCAACGTGACGGAGCTGGAACTGGTGTGGGAGCATCGCTCCGGCGACTTTCGCCCCGCCCGGGAGGGGGCACCGGGCAGCAGATTCGGCGATGCCGACGGCCCCCGCCCGCAAAGCGCGCTGCAGGTAACGCCCATCGTCGTCAACGATACCCTGTATTACTGCACACCCTTCAACCGGGTATTTGCGCTGGATGCGGCCACCGGGAAAGAGCGCTGGGTCTACGACCCGAAGGTCGACACCGACCCGGTGGCACTGACCAACTGCCGCGGGGTGAGCAGCTGGCGCAACCCCAGTCCAACGGGTGAGGCCTGCGATCACCGGATTTTCACCGGCACCCTCGACGGCCGGCTGATCGCGCTGGACGGCGCCACCGGCAAGCCCTGCGAGGACTTCGGCGCCGGCGGCCAGCTGGACCTGCGCGAGGGGCTGGGAGAGGATATCCGCCATGAATACGGCATCACCTCGCCGCCGGCCATCCTCGGCAACCTGGTGATCACCGGCGCCATGGTGCTGGACAACCGCCGCACCGGCAGTCCCGGCGGCGTGGTGCGGGCCTTCGACGTACGCAGCGGGGAGCTCCGCTGGTCCTGGGACCCGCTGCCCCCGGGAGCCGAGCCCGAGCTGGTGGACGCCGGGCAGCGCTACCAGAAGGGCACGACCAATGTCTGGTCGATCATCTCGGTTGACGCCAAACGCAACCTGGTATTCGTGCCCACCGGCAACAGCACCCCCGATTACTTCGGCGGCCTGCGCGGCACCCTGGACAAGGGGCTGGACTATTACTCCAGCTCCGTGGTCGCCCTCGATGGCACAAGCGGCAAGGTCGCCTGGCATTTCCAGGCGGTACGCCACGACCTGTGGGACTACGACACGCCGTCACAGCCCACCCTGTACGACATTGGCCGGGATGGCAGGAGCATCCCGGCCCTGGCCCAGCCCACCAAGATGGGGCACCTGTTCCTGCTCAACCGGGAAACCGGCGAACCCCTGTTCCCGGTGGAAGAGCGGCCGGTGCCTGCGGGGGATGTGCCCGGCGAGTACTACGCCCCGACCCAGCCTTTCCCCACGCTGCCCGAGTCACTGGTGCCGGAGACGCTGTCGCCGGAAACCGCCTGGGGCCTGACCCCCTGGGAAGAAAGCGCCTGCAGGGACCAGATCGCCGCCGCCCGCTGGCAGGGTATCTTCACCCCGCCGAGCGTGCAGGGCACCATCGACTTTCCGTTCCAGGGAGGGGGCAACAACTGGGACTCCCCGGCCATCGATCCCGGGCGCAAGATCATCGTCCTGCGCACCAACCATATCGCGGGCATCATCCACCTGATCCCCAGGGCCGAGTGCGACCGGCACCCCGACGCGCACCCGCAGGAGGGCACCCCCTTCTGCGTGACCCCGGACCTCCTGCTGTCGCCCTGGGGCCTGCCCTGCACCGCGCCGCCCTGGAATACCCTGGATGCCATCGACCTGACCAGCGGCCAGAAAATGTGGAGCGTGCCGCTGGGCACCACCCGCGACATGGCGCCCTTCCCGTTCTGGTTTTTCAAGGGCACCCCGGGGGTGGGCGGCCCGACGGTCACCGGCTCCGGCCTGGTCTTTATCGCGGGGTCGGGGGACCACTACTTCCGGGCATTCAGCACCATCACCGGCGAGGAGCTCTGGCGCACCCGCATGCCCACCGGCAGCAGCGCCACCCCGATGACCTACCTGGCCGATGACGGGCGGCAGATTGTGGTGATTGCGGCGGGCAGCCACTGGTCCAGCCCAACCGGCGCCTCCGACCACCTGCTGGCCTATGCCCTGCCAGGGCAGCGGACTGCCTCCGGGGAAAAATAAGCACGATGCAAACTGTGACATTGAACGGCGCAGCCGTGACCCCCTCAAAGATTGTCTGCGTGGGGCGCAACTATGTGGCCCACATCAGGGAGCTGGGCAACGACATCCCGGATGACATGGTGGTATTCAACAAACCCAACTCGGCGATAGGCACGGTGTTGCACTCGGCAGTGGACGGGGAGCCACTGCATTTCGAGGGGGAGATCGCACTGCTGGTATGGGGGGGCGAATTTGCCGCGGTGGGCTTTGGTCTCGACCTGACCCGGCGGGAACTGCAATCGGCCCTGAAGAAAAAGGGCCTGCCCTGGGAGCGCGCCAAGGCTTTCGACGGGGCCGCGCTGTTCAGCGAGTTCGTGCCCCTGCCCGCGGATACCGACCAGCTGGAATTACAGCTGGATGTGGATGGGGCAAGGCGCCAGGCGGGCGGAGTCGGGTTGATGATTTACCGGCCCGCCACGATTCTCGAGGAATTGCGCAAATTTACCACGCTGGAGGACGGCGACCTCGTCATGACCGGCACCCCCGAGGGCGTGGGGCCCGTCCGCAAGGGGGAGAATTTCGAGGGCAGGATACTCGCCGCCGGCGAGGTATTGGTGAGCGCAAGCTGGGTCGCGCACTAGGGGATGCGCCGCCGGTTATAAAAAGCCGATTGTTAAGTTCACGTTTTTGCAGTAGTTTCTAGCCAGCCCTGCGAGTGGGAAACCATGCATACGATCCTGCGATTGGATGTGGCGGGCCAGCCACGCGGCTGGATAACCGTACACGAGGCGATTTCCGCCTACGCCAAAGGCGATGTCATCTACGGCATCGGGGAGACGCTGCCGCCGTATTTTGGCGGCATCCAGCGCCTCACAGGCATCCGCTCCCGCATCGAACTGCAACCGATCGTCGCGATCCAGGGCAGGATCACCCGGGGTTTCAGCCCGCCCCTGTGCAACCGCACCCTGTTCCGCAGGGACGACCATCGCTGCCTCTACTGCGGCCAGCAGTACAGCCGCAACGAACTCACCCGCGACCACGTGCTGCCCACATCGAGGGGCGGCACCGATCGCTGGGAAAACGTGGTCGCCGCCTGCAAGCGCTGCAACTGGCAGAAGGACAACCGCACCCCGGAAGAGGCGCAGATGCCGCTGCTGGCGGTGCCGTTCAAACCCAACCCCTTCGAGTGGCACTTCCTCGCCAAGGACCGCATCCTGGCGGACCAGATGGACTACCTGTCCCAGCAGTTCCGGGCGGAGCGCGCCTGGGCAAATTGAACGACCGGATTTTCCCCGCCTGAAAATCTGCCGGCCGATCCGGCTATAATCCTGCTATCGTAAACCCGACGGCGGCACGGCCATCCACATCACGGTAGGGAGCATTCCTTTGTCCAGCGAAAGACAGTCCAGCGAAAGACAGTCCAGCGAACACCACGACGCCATCCACTCGATGATGCGGCAGATGGCGAGATCCGTTATCGGCCAGGAGGAGGTGGTGCGAACCCTCACCCTGGC
>JAOUDU010000279.1 GCA_029859085.1 Gammaproteobacteria bacterium
GTGTCGGAACCGCCGCGGCCCAGGGTGGTGATATTGCCGTGCTCGTCCACACCCTGGAACCCGGCCACCACCAGCACATAGCCGTCTTTCAGGCCGGCGTGCAGTTTCTCGTTGTCGATTTCACGGATACGCGCCTTGGTGTGCGAGTCGTCCGTGAGGATGCGCACCTGGCTGCCGTTATAGGATTTGGCTTTCACCCCGCGCTCGTTGAGCGCCATGCTGAGCAGCGCGGTGGTCACCTGCTCGCCGGTGGAGATCAGCACATCCATCTCCCGGGGCACCGGGCGCTCCTGCACCTCGTGGGCCAGGGCGATCAGCCGGTTGGTCTCGCCGCTCATCGCGGAGACCACCACGACCACGTCATGCCCCTCGGCGCGGAACCTGGCGACCTTGTCGGCCACCTGGCCGATACGCTCGACAGAGCCTACCGAGGTGCCGCCGAATTTCTGGACAATCAGGCTCATGGCGCGTCGCGCAGTGCCGCGGCGACCCAGTCGGGTACGCCTTTCAGCACGGAGGGCAGGGCCGCCACGTCGGTGCCGCCCCCCTGGGCCATATCCGGCCGGCCGCCGCCCTTGCCGCCCAGGCGCTGGGCCATCTCCCGCATCAGGTCACCCGCCCTGATGCGGCCGGTGAGGTCGGCGGTGACCCCGGCGGCCAGGGCCACCTTGTCGTCGGTAATCGCCGCCAGCAGGATCACACCGCTGCCGAGCTTGTTCTTGCACTGGTCCAGGGTATCGCGCAGGGATTTCGCGTCGGCGCCCTCGACATTGGCGGCCAGCACCTTGATCCCGGCAACCTCCACCGCGCCCGCGGTGAGGTCACCGCCGGCGGAGGTGGCCAGTTTCTGCTTGAGCCGCGCTATTTCCTTTTCCAGCTCGCGGTTCTCCCCACGCAGGGCGGCGACTTTGTCCACCACGTTGTCTCCGTTGCCCTTGACCACGTCGCACACCGCCGCCAGGCGCTGCTCCGCCCGGTCGATCAGCGCCAGTGCCCCGCTGCCGGTGACACCCTCGATCCGGCGCACCCCGGAGGCCACCCCGGATTCGGCCACGATCCGCAACAGGCCGATATCGCCGGTGCGGCCGACGTGGGTACCGCCGCACAATTCCACCGAGAAATCGTTCTCACCCATCGCCAGCACCCGCACCTCGTCGCCGTATTTCTCGCCGAACAGTGCCATCGCGCCGGCGGCCACGGCGTCATCCATGGCCATGACGCGGGTGCTGACCTCGGTATTGGCGCGAACCTGGGCGTTCACCAGGTTTTCGATTTGCTTCAACTGTTCAGGGCTCACCGCCTGGGGATGGGAGAAGTCGAAGCGCAGGCGCTCGGAATCCACCAGCGAACCCTTCTGGGCGACGTGGTCTCCCAGCACCTTGCGCAGGGCCGCGTGCAGCAGGTGGGTCGCCGAGTGGTTGAGCCGCGTGCGCTGGCGCAGCTCCGGGTCGACCCGGGCCTCGAGCTTGTCGCCCACCTTGATCGAGCCTTCCATCACCTTCACGTGGTGCAGGTGATGGCCGGAAGCCTTGGTGGTATCGGTGACTTCCAGGCGCACGCCCGAAGCAACGAGGTAGCCGCAATCCCCCACCTGGCCGCCTGACTCGCCGTAAAACGGGGTGCTGTCCAGCACCACCACACCGACATCCCCGGCGCCGAGGGCAGCCACTTTCTCGCCGTCGCGCAGCAGCGCGGTGACGCTGCCCTCGCCGCTGGTGCCGTCATAGCCGGTAAAGCGGGTGCTGCCATCCAGGGTGAGCACCGAGCTGTAATCCACCTTGAAACTGCCGCTCTCCTGGGAGCGGGTGCGCTGCGCGGCCATCGCCGCGTCGTACCCGGCCATATCCAGCGTCAAGCCCCGCTCCCTGGCGATATCGTTGGTCAGGTCGGTGGGAAAGCCGTAGGTGTCGTACAGCTTGAACACCAGCTCCCCGGGGATCACGCTGCCCTCCAGGCCGGCCAGGGCGTCGTCGAGGATCTGCATGCCGTTATCGAGGGTCTTCGCGAACTGCTCCTCCTCCGCCAGCAATGCCTTTTCGACCTGCGTCTGGCGCTTCACCAGTTCCGGGTAGGCCTCGCCCATCTGCGCCACCAGGGTCGCCACCAGCTTGTGGAAGAACGGCGCCGTTGCGCCCAGCTTGTTGCCGTGGCGGATGGCGCGGCGAATGATGCGGCGCAGGACGTAACCCCGGCCCTCGTTGCCGGGCGTGACGCCGTCGGCGATCAGGAAAGCGCAGGAGCGTATATGGTCGGCGATCACCTTGAGTGAACTGTGGTCCAGGTCGCTCACACCGAGGATTTTCGCGGCGGATTTGAGCAGGGCCTGGAACAGGTCGATCTGGTAATTGCTGTGCACGCCCTGCATCACGGCGGCGATGCGCTCCAGGCCCATGCCGGTATCCACCGAGGGCTTGGGCAGGGGGTGCAGCTCTCCGCTGGAGTCGCGGTTGTACTGCATGAACACCAGGTTCCACACCTCGATGTAGCGGTCCAGGTCATCGCCCTCACTGCCGGGCGGGCCCCCGGGCACGTCCGGCCCGTGGTCGTAGAACAGCTCGGTACAGGGCCCGCAGGGACCGGTATCGCCCATCTGCCAGAAATTGTCCGCGTCCAGCCGGGACAGGCGCGCGGGATCGACGCCGATCTCGTTGACCCAGATGTCCGCCGCCTCGTCGTCGGAGACGTGCACGGTGACCCACAGCTTTTCCGGCGGCAGCCCCAGCACCTTCGTGAGGAATTCCCAGCCGAACTGGATGGCCTCGCGCTTGAAGTAGTCGCCGAAGCTGAAGTTGCCCAGCATCTCGAAAAAGGTGTGGTGGCGCGCGGTGTAACCCACGTTCTCCAGGTCGTTGTGCTTGCCGCCGGCGCGCACGCAGCGCTGGCTGCTGGTGGCGCGCACATAGGGCCGGGGGTCCGTGCCCAGGAAGGTGTCCTTGAACTGGTTCATGCCCGCGTTGGTGAACAGCAGGGTCGGGTCATCGGCCGGTACCAGCGAACTGCTGGGCACCCGGGTGTGGCCCTGCTGCTCGAAATAGGCCAGGAAGGCCTCGCGTATCTCTCCGGTCTTCATAAGCGTTCTCGGTTGTGTGGTAGTGGCCGGCTTGTCGCGCCGGCCGGGACTGTTCCTGCATCCTGCCGGCTAGCCGGCCATGTGCCCTTCGGCAAAGGTCCTGCCCGCTATGATATGCAGGTGCAGGTGGAAAACGGTCTGGCCCGCGCCCTGGCCGTTGTTAATGACCAGGCGAAACGCGTCAGCCACTCCCAGCTGTTCGGCCACCCTGCCCGCCGCCAGCAACAGGTGCCCCAGCAGCGCCTGGTCGTCCTCGACCGCGTCCACCAGGCGCGGAATGCCGCGCTTGGGAATCACCAGTACATGAACCGGGGCCTGGGGATTGATGTCGTTGATGGCGACGCAGTGGTCGTCCTCGTAGAGGAACTCACTGGGAATTTCGCCGCGGACGATTTTGCCAAAGATGGTATCGGACACCGTGCTCACCCCAGCTTCTCGTCAGCGGTCAGCACCCGGGCCTCGCTCTCCAGCATCACCGGGATGCCGTCGCGCACCGGGTAGGCCAGGCCGCTGGCCTTGCATACCAGTTCGTCCTTCTCACGGTCGTATTCCAGCGGCGCCTTGGTCACCGGGCACACCAGGATACTGAGCAGTTTCTTGTCTATCATCACCGCCTCACGGGCAAAAGAGAGGCGGTATTATACGGATTTTTCAGGGCTTGGGCATGGGTTTAGGGTCCGGGCCAGGCTCCGCTCCAGGCGCTGGTTTCGGCATCGGCGGTGCCAGCAACTGCGGGTCGATGCGCTCCTCCCGCCAGTTCATGCGCCAGTCGAGGTGCGGACCGGTGGCCCGCCCGGTGGCGCCCACCGCCCCGATCAGGTCCCCGGCCTGCAATTCATCCCCCACTTTCACCGACACCTTGCTCATATGCAGGAAGGTCGAGGACAGCCGGTAGCCGTGATCGAGTATCACCGTGCCGCCGGAAAAGTACAGGTCCGGCTCCGCCAGGGTCACCACACCCGGGGCCGGGGCATAGACAGGCGTACCCCTGGGCACCGCCACATCGACCCCGAAATGCGGGTTGCGCGGCTCGCCGTTATAGAAGCGCTGGCTGCCGTAGACTCCCGAGATGGGTCCCAGGGCCGGCCACACGAAGCCCGCCAGCGCGGCGTCGATCAGGTCCGGGCGCTGCAGGCTGGGGGCGCGGGCATTGGCGACCAGCGTCGCCTCGCGCTGGATGCGCGCCAGCTCCTCCGGCGGCGGCGTGACGGTCTTCTGGGGCACACCTTCCACCCGCTGGATATCGTAGGTGCGCCGCGCCACCTGCAGGGTCTCGCTGCAGGGCGCGGGGCCTGTGACCACCAGCTTAACGCTGCCCGGCGCGTCGCGGCCGAAGCCGGCGAAGGTGGTGCCGTCCGCCAGCACGTCCAGTGCCTGTCCCCCGAGCCTGACCGCACTGCCCGGCGCCACCTTCCCCCAGATAAAGCCGCCCTGCTCCAGCGCCCCCTTGAATTGGGGGCACTCGCCCCGCGCCAGCGGCGCCGCCAGTGCCATCGCCACGCCCGCCGCGCGCCAGAATCCTGCTTTCACCGCCACACTCCTTTTCGCCCCGTTATCCTGCGGGGGATTATGGTATCCGCCGGGGGGCCGCTACAATAGCACCCCATGAGCAGATACAAACCACCGCGCCGGCGCGGCTCGACCTATATCACCCCCGAGGGCGAGCAGCGGCTGCGGGCGGAACTGCACCAGTTGTGGAAAGTGGAGCGCCCCCAGGTCACCA
>JAOUDU010000280.1 GCA_029859085.1 Gammaproteobacteria bacterium
CTGGCGATCGACTACCGGCTTATGCCCGAGCATCGGCGCATGGCCGGGATCCAGGATTGTCGCACCGCCTATTCCTGGATTCTCGCAAACGGCCCGGAAGGGCCCGGCCCCGCCGAAAGGTTATATGTCGCGGGAGATTCCGCCGGAGGCAACCTGACACTGTCCCTTATCGCCTGGGTGCGGGACCAGGGCATACGCCAGCCCGATGCGGCCGTCGCGTTCTCGCCCGCCACCGACACCACCTTTGCCTCGCCCACCGTCAGGCGCAACATGGACAGCGACGCCATGCTCGGCCCCATGTTTCGCGACCTGGCCAGGGTGCCCGTGCCGCTGTTGTGGTGGTTTTCCTGGCTCCAGGCCCGCATAAGCCCGAGCAACCCCGTGGTATCCCCGGTGTTCGGCGACCTGTCCGGGTTGCCGCCCACCCTGGTCCAGGTCAGCGAGGCGGAAATTCTGTATGGCGATGCGATCCGCTACGTAAACCGCGCAGTTGCCGCGGGGTCCCCGGCCCGCCTCCAGAGCTGGCCGCACATGGTGCACGTATGGCAGATGTTCTACCCGCGGCTTACCGAGGCCCGGGAGGCGTGGGACGAGGTCGGCAAATTTATTGCCGAGGCGGGCTGATGATGACAGGGGAGGACAGTGAGGTGAAACATTCCGAGGGCAAATTCAGCGGCGCCAGGGGCCTGTCGATTTACTACCAGTACTGGACTCCCGGGACGGCGCCCAGGGCATTGCTCCTGCTGGTACACGGGGCCGGCGAGCACAGTGCACGCTACCAGCGGCTGGCCCGCTATTGCACCGACCGGGGGTATGCGGTCGCCGCGCTGGATCACCCCGGGCACGGCAAGTCGGAGGGTCGCTACGGCCACGTCGAGCGGTTCGGGGATTTTGTGGCCACGCTGGAGATTTTCCACCGCATGGTGACGGCGGATTTCCCCGGCCTGCCGCAGATACTGGTCGGTCACAGCATGGGCGGGCTGATCAGCAGCCTGTACCTTTTGGGGCACCAGCAGGATTTTGCCGGCTGCGTGTTGTCGGGCCCGGCTGTCAAGACGGATATCGAACCCGCGTACCTGCAGCTGTTGCTGATCCGGTGCCTGTCCGCAGTGGCCCCCCGGGTAGGTGTCCTGCAACTCGACGCCGCCGGTGTCAGTCGCGACCCGGCGGTGGTGGCGGATTACGTCAACGACCCGCTGATCAATCACAGCAAGATGACGGCGCGCATGGTGGCGGAGTTATTCAGCAGCATGCACCGGATCCAGGCCGAAGCGGGGGCCATTACCCTGCCTGTGCTCCTGTTGCACGGCGGCGCCGATGCCATGGCCTCGCCGGAGGGCTCCCGTTTCCTGTACGACCACATCAGCTCGGTCGACAAGACCGTGGAGATATACCCCGGCCTGTACCACGAGATCTTCAATGAACCGGAGAGCGAGACGATATTTGCCGATATGCTCGCCTGGTGCGACCGGCGATCAGCCGCTGCTGCCGTCGCCTGAAGCGGAACCGCCGGTGGTTCCGCGCACCCATTCCAGGAAGCGGTGAACCCCGTCGATGGAGTGTTCCGTGCGCAGCGAATGCACTATTTCCCAGGCGTGTTCCGCGCCGGGCATCTCCACGTAGACCACCGGGTTGTGTGACTTTGCCCGCAGCTTGGCGCTGAATACCCGACCCTCGGCGACTGCCGCAAGACTGTCGTGGGTGCCATGGAGAACCATGAAGGGCGGGGCATCCGCATGAATCTGGGCAACTGGTGACGCCAGGTCCCACAGCGCGGGGTTGTCGTGTACCGTCTCGTGCAGCACCTTGCCTGTGAGGAAGCGCTCGTAGACCCTGCGGTTGGGGTGCTGGTCGTAGCGCACCAGGAAATCATAAACGCCGTAGAAGGGTATGCAGGCCTGCACCGAGGTATCGACCCCGGGGTGGTCCGGCTGCAATTCGGGGCGGTTGGCGGTGAGGCCCATCAGCGCCGAGAGGTGGCCCCCCGCAGACCCCCCCGTGACCGCGACGAAGTCGGGATCCATCCCGTACTCCCTGCCGTGCTCCCGAATCCAGCACAGGGCCCGCTTGCAATCCTCCAGGTGGGTGGGAAAGCCGACGCTGGGGCTGAGACGGTAATTGGCCGCCACGCAGATCCAGCCCCTGCTGGCGAGATGGTACATCAGGGGCTGTGCCTGGGATCCCTTGTCACCCATCATCCAGGCGCCGCCGTGAATCTGCAGCAGTACCGGGCAGCCCCCGGACGGGATGTGTGCGGGGCGGTAAATGTCCAGTTGCTGGCGCACCCCGGCGGGTCCGTAGGGGATGTGGCGGATGACTTCGACCCCGGGGCGATTCATTGACAGCGGCCGGCACCAGTCGCTGAAACTGACCCGGTTGCGCAGCATGCGGCTGGCGGCGGCCGGAATCCGGCTGCGGTAGTTCTCCCCCAGGCCGGATCGCAGTGCCCGATCCACCGCGGCCTCGGCCCTGGTGCTCATCCAGATGCTCCAGGCCAGGCCGGGCCAGGTTCCCAGCAGGATCAGCCAGGCCATGACCCCCAGTCCGGTGTCCATGGCGCCGGCGCCGATCAGGATCCAGGCCAGGCCGATCTGCAGGGGGAGCCATATCCAGGCCAGCTCGGTGGCGAGCAGGGCGGTGCCGAAAAGCGCCCAGGGCACGGCCCGGCGCGGCATCGAGCGCGGTGAAAAAACCGTCGCCATTGACACCAGGTTGAATATCGCCAGTGCGGCCAGTAACCAGTCCATCCCAAAACCCCTGCAGTAATTGGCTTGAATCCATTATCCCGGTCATCGGCGCGTGCTGACCCGAGGGCGGCGGTACTGTACACAAGCGGGCAGTTACTGTCCAAGGCGGGGCCCCCCGGCTCGAGCGCATGCAGCGGCGAACAAATTTTGAACAACCGGCCCGCTCCACGTATAATCGCGCCCCCTTGAGATCAACGCCCCTGAAACCGGGCGAGGCCAGCACCGTGGAGTACCAGCAGCAGTTCGACGTGATTGTGATCGGCGGCGGCCATGCCGGCACCGAGGCCTGCCTCGCTGCTGCCCGCATGGGCTGCCGCACCCTGTTGCTCACCCACAGTGTCGATACCCTGGGCCAGATGTCCTGTAACCCCGCCATCGGCGGCATCGGCAAGAGCCACCTGGTGAAGGAAGTGGACGCACTGGGGGGCGCGATGGCGCGCGCCACCGACCGGGCCGGGATCCAGTTTCGCGTGCTCAATTCCCGCAAGGGACCGGCGGTGCGCGCCACCCGCGCCCAGGCCGACCGGGTGCTGTACAAGAATGCCATCCGGCAGATACTCGAGTCCCAGCCCAACCTGTCCATATTCCAGCAACCGGTGGATGACCTGCTGATCGAGCACGGCCGGGTGGCGGGCGCGGTTACCCAGATGGGCCTGGTGTTCCGGGCGCCGCGGGTGGTGTTGACCACCGGTACCTTCCTGGGCGGCAAAATCCATATCGGCCTGGAGACCAGTGCCGGCGGGCGCGCCGGGGACCCACCCTCCATCGCCCTGGCCCGGCGCCTGCGGGAGTTGCCCTTCCGGGTGGAGCGGCTCAAAACCGGCACCCCGCCGCGGATCGACGCGCGCAGCGTGGATTTCAGCGCGCTGGAAGAGCAGTGGGGCGATACTCCCGAGCCGGTCATGTCGTTCCTGGGCAGCGTGGGCGAGCATCCGGAGCAGCGCTGCTGCTGGGTAACCTATACCAACGAGGCCACCCACGAGGTCATTCGCGGGGGCCTGGACCGATCGCCGCTCTACTCCGGCGTGATCGAGGGTGTGGGGCCGCGCTACTGCCCCAGTATCGAGGACAAGATCCATCGCTTCGCCGACAAGAGCTCCCACCAGGTGTTTATCGAGCCGGAGGGACTGACCACCAGCGAGCTGTATCCCAATGGCATCTCCACCAGCCTGCCCTTCGATGTGCAGATTGACCTGGTGCGCACCATCAGGGGCTTTGAAAACGCGCATATAACCCGTCCCGGCTATGCCATCGAGTATGACTTTTTTGATCCGCGGGACCTGAACAGCTCCCTGGAAACCCGGTCGGTGCCGGGCCTGTATTTCGCCGGCCAGATCAACGGCACAACCGGCTACGAGGAGGCGGCGGCCCAGGGTCTGCTGGCCGGCCTCAACGCGGCGCTGGCGGTGCAGGGCCGGGAGCCGTGGTGCCCGCGCCGGGACGAAGCGTATATCGGGGTGCTGGTGGATGACCTGATCACGATGGGAACCGTCGAGCCTTACCGGATGTTCACCTCCCGGGCGGAGTATCGCCTGCTGCTGCGCGAAGACAACGCCGACCTTCGCCTCACCGGGCGCGGGCGCGAACTGGGGCTGGTGGACGACGCGCGCTGGGCCCGTTTTTCCGACAAGCGCGAGATGATCGAGCGCGAGACCCGGCGCATGGCCACAACCTGGATTCACCCGGGTACGCCCCAGGCGGAAGCGCTGGCAGTCAAATTGAGCAAGCCGCTCACCCGCGAGTACTCGCTGGCGGACCTGCTCAAGCGCCCGGAACTGGGCTATGCCGATATCGCCGGCCTCAAGGGTGAGGCCAGCAGCGACCCCCAGGTGGCGGAACAGGTGGAGATCCAGGCCAAGTATGCCGGCTATATCGACCGGCAGCAGGACGATATCGATCGCCTGCGCCGCTACGAAAATACCGCCCTGCCCGCTGACCTGGACTACGACACAGTGGATGGCCTGTCCAACGAGGTAAAGCAGAAGCTGGGCGCTGCCCGACCTGATACCCTGGCCAGGGCGGGCCGGATTCCCGGCGTTACC
>JAOUDU010000283.1 GCA_029859085.1 Gammaproteobacteria bacterium
CACCCGATAACGCCGGGCCAGGGCGGATCGCCACCTCACGGCGTATACCAGATCGGCGAGCTGTACGCCCGCTCCTGGATCGCGGTCGGGTATTGCTTTGGCGGTGGTATTTTCAGCGCCACCGCATCGTAGAGCGAATGCCTCGGGGTTGGAATCTGCAGCACCCGCACGTAATAGAACGCGCTCCGGAGCGGATCGAATTCCGGGTCTTCCCAGACCGCGGCCAGCTGCGCGGCGCCGATGGTGTCGCTGTAGCTGGCCCGGGCTTCGTCCACGGTATTGCCCACGGGGGGCAGCGAGCCATCCGGCAGCGGCAGGCGCTCGCCTGACCAGGCCACGTCAAAGATTTTTTCCCGGCTGGCGCCGTCGGCATCCACCCAGCCCTTGATCACCTGGACCCGGTCCAGGTTGGCGCCTTTGGGGTCTTTCATTGCGCTGATCAGGAGTTTGATGCCGCCTTCCCCGGCGGCCGGGCCGGCGATCTCGCCACCCATCGGCACCCCTGCGGCATAGCCCAGGTTGGCCAGGTCGGGCGATTCGGCATCGGTCGGCGCAAAATTCCAGCCGGCAAACAGGCGCAGGGCGATCCGCGGCCCGGTGGTGGCGTAGACCTCCCGTCGCTTCAGCGCGTCGAATATGCCCTGGCGGGTATTTTCCGTGGCCCATACCGCCGCCATGCCCGCGGCAGCCATATCCCAGCCGCTCGCCCTGGTGCCTTCAAGGGCCCCGCCGCCTTTGTTCTCGGGTATCGAGTCGTAAGCCATCTTGCCCCAGAAGTTGTCCTCCTCGGCGCTGGACAGGCCGGTGTGGGCGTCGGTGGAACCGATCACGCCGAACTGGAAGGGGTTGGCTCCCCCCCGCTGTGCCATCTGCAGGCCCCTGCCCAGGGCCGGCCGCACAAAGTCGCCCACAGCTGCGCGGTAGGGCTCACGCTCCTGCTGGAGGTAGAACTCGAAGGGCTCGAAGCCGGCAAAGGGGTCCTCGGGGGAAAGACTGGGGTGGGTCTCGGAATCGCCCTTGATCTGGGTCATTTCCACCACCGGCTCCCAGAACTTGCGGGTCTTGATGTACTCCGCCGTCATGGGCTCACCGCGCAGGGTGGTCTCGGCGAACATATAGCCCTTGGAGATATTCGAGTTGTGGGGGATGGCGAGGAACTGGCTGCCGGTGCTGCTCGCGGTTGCCTCCAGCCAGGCCCACAGGTCCTCCGGGTACTGGCTCTGGTCGGAACCGTAGGGCCGGTATTGCGAGGCCTCGGCGCGACCATTGGGAGTTATCACCACCCGGTGCAGGTTTGCGCCCGCCGGGATTGAACTCCACTCCCAGCCCAGCAGCGCGGTAAAATTCCCCGGGTCGTTATTCGCCTCCGCCGCGTCGATCTCCTCCTTCCAGCTGGCACTCACCTGGGGCGCGATATCCCCCAGCACTGTCGTCATCGGCGGGTTGCCGGGGTCGAGCACCGGGTTGGAGCCCCAGTCATCGAGGCGCAGGGGCAACTGGTCCTTGAATATCGCGGTGCTCCAGCTGTGGCCGGCCCACCTGGCGACGCGAATAGCGGCGATGGCCGCCCACCGCTTGAGCTCATCCCAGCCGGAGAGCTCGCCCAGCTGTTCGTTGCCGTTGGCGATGGCCCGCAGCACGCCCATCGCCTCGGCATGGTCCGAGACCACGAGGAAGTCCAGCGGGGTACCGATCCGCACCCGCGCCCGGTTATAGGGGTGGATGACCGGCAGGCCTTTGGCCCAGCGGTAGGCGGTGTCCGGGTCGGCGGACTCGTTCAGGTTCAAAAACGCGTCGAAGGAATAGGACGTGTGCAAGTGGGTGTCCCCCCAGTACAATCGGGTGGGTTCCGTGGATGGTTGCGCAATCGCGCTGCCCGCTGCTATCAATCCCGCAAGAGTCGTCTGGATCAGCTTGTTCATGGCATGTTTCCGTTGCGGGAGACCCGGTCCGGTACCCGGCCTCCGCTGGTTTGGGGTATCCGAGGATAGCAGGAAATTGTCCCTCTTTGGTTTCCTGCGGCAATACCTGCAGGCGTGGAATTTCAAGCCGGGTGCGTCTATGCTTCCTTCCGCGACCTGGTCATCAGTCGTTTGATCTACGTCAAATACCGGCTCAACACCGGCTTGCCAATGCAGCAACCATCAGTTTCAGGGGAATAAAGACCCGGCCATGGAATTCAAGGACTACTACAAGATACTCGGTGTGGATCCCGACGCGGATGACAAGACCATCAAGACCGCCTATCGCCGCCTGGCCCGCAAATACCATCCCGACGTAAGCAAGGAGGAGCAGGCCGAGGAGAAATTCAAGGAGCTGGCCGAGGCCTACGAAGTGCTGAAGGATACCGATAAGCGAGCCCAGTACGACATGCTGCGCCAGCAGGGCGGGGCGGGGCCGTTCGAGCCGCCCCCGGGGTGGCAGCCCGGGGGTTCCGGATCCGCCGGCGGCGATTTCCAGGGCGGTTTCTCGGACTTTTTCGAGCAGATCTTCGGCCAGGCCGGACACGGTTCCCGCCAGGGTTACTCGCGCCGGCATTTTGCCCGGCGGGGCGAGGATGTCGAGCTGGCGCTGGCGATTTTCCTCGAGGACGCCTGCAAGGGTGAGTCGCGCACCATCAGCTACGAGGTGCCCGGTTTCGACGAACAGGGCCGGCTCGTGCGGCAGCAGCGCACCCTGAAGGTGAAAATCCCGGCGGGAGTCATCGAGGGCGAGCGCATTCGCCTGAAGGGGCAGGGCGCCCCCGGCATCGGCGATGCGCCGGCCGGTGACCTGTACCTCCAGATCAGGTTCGCGCCACATCCCCTTTACCTGGTGGAAGGCGCCGACCTGACCGTCACGGTGCCGATCGCTCCCTGGGAAGCGGCGCTCGGGTGCAAGTTACCGGTGCCCACACTGGAGGGCAGCATCAACCTCACCGTCCCCGCCAACAGCCAGAACGGCAAGCGCATGCGCATCAAGGGCAAGGGGCTGGGTAGAAGTGACAACCGCGGCGATCTCTATGTGTTGCTGCGCATAAGCATGCCGGGAACCGCCGGCGAGAAAGAACAGGCCCTGTGGCGCCAGCTTGCCGAGGCTTCCAACTATGACCCGCGTGAAAACTGGGGGAGAACAGGATGAGTGAGACCAGCTATTACCTGACCCTGGGGGAGCTGACCCAGAGCGTGCGATTGAGCACCGAGACCGTCATCACCATCGTCGAGTGCGGCATTGTCGATCCCCGGGGCGAGCAGCCCCAGCAGTGGTTGTTCGAGCCGCAGATGGTGACAATGGTACAGCGCGCCTGCCGGCTGCAGCGGGACCTGGAACTGGACTGGCCGGCGGTCGCCCTGGCACTGGAACTGATCGAGGATCTGCAGCAACTGCGGGAGGAGAACCAGCGCCTGCGGCAGCAGCTGGGCACGCTGATGGAGCTCGATGCGAGTAACTGAAATATAAAGCCGCAGGGGGCTGCCTCCTTTGCCAGGGCGCTGTTCACCGAGGATCCCTGGCCGGCCTATGCCGGCTGTGGTGCGCCACAGGATCTGTTCTTCTGCATCCCCGGGTGGCACCCGACCGTTGTTACCCGGTACCCGCAGGTGTAGCCTGTATCCGTAACCAGAGGGTATTTGCCATGCAATCGCAATCCCACACTCCCGAATACGTTTCAATCCTGCCCCGGGACCGGACGCACGACATCGGCGCATCGCTGGCGCGGGACTGGTTCGATAACCACCCGTTCAAAACCGCGTGGTTCAATGCCATGTCGATCACCTTTCCACTGGGTGAGAAATTCTTTATCGATAGCGTGCGCCATTACGCGGGGCGGATCACGGACCCGAAACTGCAGGCGGAGATCCGCGGCTTCTGCGGGCAGGAGGGCTTTCACCGGCGGGAGCATGACCGCTACAACCAGGCCCTGTGCCGCCTGCGCGGCTACGATCGCGATTACCTCGAGGGCAGGCTCGAGCGCAATATCGCCCGGGCCAAAAAATTCCTCAGCCCGATCGAGCAACTGGCCGTGACCGCGGCGCTGGAGCACATCACCGCGATCATGGCGGAATCGGCACTGAGCCCCGACTCGCCGATGATGGGGTCGGTTGACCCTGCGATGCAGGACCTGTGGGACTGGCACGCGGCGGAGGAGATGGAACACAAGGCGGTAGCGTTCGACGTTTACCGGGCGGCAGGAGGCACCGAGAAGATGCGCATGCGGGCCCTGCGCCGGGCCACCTGGTTCCTGTTCGTGGACATTATGGGCGGGGTGATCCACATGCTGCGCAGGGACGGCAAGCTGTGGCGCCCCTCGGTCTGGCGCGACGGCTGGAAATTTCTGTTCGACAGGGGCGGCATATTGCGGCGTGTATGGCCCGCCTACCGAGCCTACTTCCGCGAGGGCTATCACCCCTGGCAGCGCGATACCCGGCAGTTGCTGGATCAGTGGAAACAGGGGCAGGGGGAGCTGGCGGCAGTCGCCGCCGGTTGAGCAGGTGATAGTCGGGACGGGCCGCGGCCTGATGGGCGGCCCGGCCCGCGCCTGGTTACTTAGCGGCGGGCAGCTTTTCCAGGGTCAACGCGAAGGCCTCGGTGTAGGTGACGATAATCGTCTGGCCCAGTGTCACACCCGCCATTTTTGCCGGGTCCACATCCTCTATGAGATGGAAGTCACCATCGGAATCCTTCAGCATCACGGTCCTGGTAATCCGGTTCATGCCCTCGATGGTGCATACGGCGCGTATCGTGACACCGACAGCAGCCCCCGGATTCTGGCTGGCGGGGGCGCTGACGGCCTCAGCATCCAGCACAA
>JAOUDU010000282.1 GCA_029859085.1 Gammaproteobacteria bacterium
GTCATCTGCGGTGAGTACACGTGGATGTTGAGCTCCAGGTCCCGGATCAGCCGCTCCGCCACCACGTAGGTGTCGCGCAGGTTGTAGCCGGTATCAACCCAGATGGTGGGCAGTGACCTGTCGACCTCCGCCACCAGGTGCAGCATCACCGCGGCGTTGCGGCCCATGCTGGTGGTGGCGATGGTCCTGCGGCCGAGTCCCAGCGCCCAGCGCACAATCTCCTGCGGGTCGGCATCCCGCAGGCGGGCGTTCACGCTGTCGAAATCCAGTTCCAAGGCTCGCATGGGTCGCTATTTTCGATATAGGGGGCCGCACTTTATAGAACAAAAAACTCATATACAAATAACTAAGCTTTATATGGTTATTCTTGTTCAGATCGCGTTGTTGCCCCTCCAGGTGCAGCCGGAACGAGGCGGCGCTTCACTTTTCGATGCCACGGATTTTCAACGGCCTGACCCAAAGCGTCATTTTCCCTGGCACCCTGCCGCACTTGCCGGGCAATTGCCCTCCACCAATACTGTGGCGCAATGGCCATTTAACCCAACGGAGATCCGCGTGAAAAACAAACTGTGTGAGCGACTCGGCATCGAGTATCCGATCTTTGCATTCACCCACTGCCGCGACGTGGTGGTGGCCGTGAGCAAGGCCGGGGGTATCGGCGTGCTGGGGGCCGTGGGTTTCAGCCCCGCCCAGCTCAAGGAGGAGCTGGACTGGATCGACGCCCACATCGGCGACAAGCCCTACGGCGTGGACATTGTCATTCCCCAGAAATACGAGGGCATGGGCGACATGACCGCCGAGGAAATGGAGGCCCAGCTGTGGAAGATGGTGCCGAAGGAACATATGGATTTCGCCCAGAAGCTGCTGGCGGACGCCGGGGTGCCGCCCTGGCCGGACGGCACCAAAAGTATGGGACTGATGGGCTGGACCGACGCCACCGCCACCCCGCTGCTGGAGGAAGCCCTCACCCGCCCGCAATGCGTGATGATCGCCAACGCCCTGGGCACTCCGCCGGCGGACAAGATAAAAATGGTGCAGGACTCGGGACGGCTGATCGGCGCCCTCTGCGGCAAGGTGAAACAGGCGGTCGCCCACAAGGAGGCGGGGCTGGATTTCGTGGTGGCCCAGGGCGGTGAGGGCGGCGGCCACACCGGCAGCGTCGGCTCCATCGTGCTGTGGCCGCAGATCGTGGACGCGATCGGCGACACCCCGATGCTGGCGGCCGGCGGTATCGGCGACGGCCGCCAGATCGCCGCGGCGCTGGCCATGGGTGCGGCGGGGGTCTGGACCGGCTCCCTGTGGCTGACGGTGGAGGAGGCCCACACCCAGCCCGCCCAGAAGGCGTCGCTGCTGAAGGCCACCAGCGAGGACACGGTGATCTCCCGCTCCTGGACCGGCAAGACCTGCCGCATGCTGAGGAGCGAGTGGACCGAGGCCTGGGAGCGCCCGGACGCGCCCAAGCCCCTGGGTATGCCCTTGCAGGGCATGGTCACCTCCGACGGCATGCGCCGCACCGCCACTTACGCCGGGGTGGGCGACTGCCAGAAGGTGGCCTTCAACCCCTGCGGCCAGGTGATCGGCCAGATCAACGAGGTGCAGTCCTGCAAGCAGGTGATCTACCGCCTGCTGGACGAGTATGTGGATGCGGTGGGCAAGGCCGGCAGCATGCTGCCGGAGGTCTAGGCCGCCTTGCGCGACCGGGTCTTTTCCATCTCCGCGTGCAGGTCCAGGAACTGGGCGGTCAGCTTGTGGCTGGGGGCCATGTCGATCAGCGGGCGGTGGTCCCGGTGGGACTCTTTCATTTTCACCGACGTGTTCAGGTAGGTGCTGAAGATCGGGTAGCCCTCCGCCTCCAGCTCCGCCACCAGCTCGCCGGGCAGGCGGGCCTGGGAATTGAACTGGTTGATCACGATGCCCTCCAGTTCCAGCTCCGGGTTGTGGTCCTCACGCAGCTCGGCGACGTTGTCCATCAGCGAGTAGAGGCTCTGGCGGGCGAAGCTGTCGCAGTCGAAGGGTACCAGTACCGAGTCCGCTGCGATCAGGGCCGACTTGGAGAAGAAATTGAAGTTGGGCGGGGTATCGATGTAGATCCTGTCGTACTCGCCGTCGAGCTTGTCCAGGGCGTCCCGCAGCTTGTAGATCTTGTAGCGCGACTCCAGCTCCTTCTCGAGCACCGACAGCACCGGGCTGGAGGGCATCAGGTAGAGGTTCTCGTAGGGGGTTTCCCAGACGAAGGAATCGGGATTGCGGCTCATACTGCGCGAACCCACGGTCTGCTTGAACAGTCCGGCCACGCCCTGGGCCTCCGCCGGGAAGGCCTCGGCGTCGATTTCGCCCACCAGGTAGTGGGTGGTGTTGCCCTGCACGTCGAGGTCTATCACCAGGGTGCGATAGCCCATGGCCGCGCCGATGGCCGCCAGGTTACAGGTAATACTGGTCTTGCCGACCCCGCCTTTTTGATTGAAAACAACGCGTCTCATGACTACTGGATCCACCGTGTAAAGAGGGTTGAAAGGGAGGCGTCCAGTGTAATCAAAGGCTCGCGGCAATGTAAGCGGCGGCGGTGGATTAGCCTGCCCGCGGCAGGCTTTTCCGGCATACCGCCGGGCCGGGATCAGTCCTTGACAGCGATCAGGTGAATCTCGAATACCAGCGCGGTATTGGGCCCGATGGCGGCGCCTGCGCCCTGTTCACCGTAGGCCAGCTTCGGCGGGCAGACGACCCGCCACTTGTCACCCACCGACATCAGCTGCAGGGCCTCGGTCCAGCCGGGGATCACCTGGTGCACGCCGAATTCGGCGGGCTCGCCCCGCTCCACCGAGCTGTCAAACACCGTGCCGTCCACCAGGGTGCCGTGATAGTGGGTCACCACAGTGGACCTGGGGCCCGGGCTGGCGCCACTGCCCGCTTCCAGTACCTCGTACTGCAGGCCGCTGGCGGTGGTGGTCACTCCCTCGCGCGCCGCGTTGGCCGCCAGGAACATATCCGCCAGTTGCTGGCGCTTGCCCGCCTGCTCCGCCTCCCGGGCCTGGCGCCGGTCCTGGATCACCCGGTAGCTGGCGTTGATGGCCGCGTCGTCCACGGCGGCCTCCTGCTGGTGGTACCAGTGCTGGATACCGGCCAGGACCGCGTCCAGGTCCAGTCCGTCAAATTGGTTGCGCAGTAACTGGTCGCCGAATTGCAGGCCGAAACCGTAGCTGGCTTTCTGTTCATCGGTGACCAGGTTCACCGCCGGGATTAGTGACATAATCTGTTTCCGTTATGCTGGTTCAAGGGGAGGGGTACCTTAACATAGGATGCCGGGGCCGGGGCCAACCTGGCGGGAATATCAGGCGCATCCGGGGCTGCACCGGGCAGTTGGCATGAACACCGGGGCAAGAGGAGGTTTTCAGGTCATGAATTCCGCGATCGCCGCAATCCACCGGTTCTGGTTCGGACCGCTTGACGCGGCCGGCTTTGCCGCCCCCGAACAGAACCGGCTCTGGTTCGGCGCCAGCGCCCAGACCGATGCGGTCATCGCCACCCGTTTCGGGACCCTGGTGTCCCGCGCCCTGGCCGGTGAACTCGAACACTGGGCTGGCGGGGACGAGGGCCTCATCGCCCTGGTGCTGCTGCTGGACCAGTTCACCCGCAATATCCATCGCGGCACCCCCGGGGCCTTCGCGGGTGACGGCCGGGCCCTGGCACTGGCCCAACAGGCGATCGCCGGCGGCAGGCACCGGGCGCTGCCGGCCATCCACCGGGTCTTTCTCTACCTGCCGCTGGAGCACTGCGAGGACCTGGCCGTGCAGGAGGAATGCGTCCGCCTGTTTGCCGAACTGGCGGGCGAGGCCGGCGCCGGGCGTATCGGCGATTTCGCCCGCTACGCGGCCGCCCACCGGGACGTTATCGCCCGTTTCGGCCGTTTCCCCCATCGCAATGCCATCCTGGGGCGCACCTCCAGTCCCGGGGAACTGGCCTACCTGGAACAGCACGGGGGGTTCTAGCGCCCCTCCTGGCCACCCTGTTGCAGCCCCTGGCGCACCTCCCGCAGCGCATAGCGCTGTTCGCTCATCTGGGCCTCCCATATACCGAAGGCGCCGCGCTCCATATCGGCGTAGACCTGGCGGATGGAGTCATTGACTTCGGGGTAGGCCACCTCCTCCCAGGGGCAATCCCGGCGGGAGAAAAACCCGCAGGCCCGCGACTCCACACCGGGTTTGCAATCGACGCTGTCGACGGTGGCCCGGAACGCCACGTAGACCTGGTTGATAAAAGTGATGGAGCCGGTCATGTACAGCTGCAATTGCTCCGGCGGCAGCCAGATACCCGCCTCTTCCCCCAGCTCCCGGGCCGCACCCTGGGCCAGGGTTTCACCGCTTTCCAGGAAGCCGCCGGGAATCGCCCAGAGGCCGCGCTTGGGCTCCAGCTCGCGCTGCACCCACAGCAGTTGCTGGTCGCAGGCCACGAAACAGGTCACCACCACCAGCGGGTGATCGTGGCGCGGCACCCCGCAGGCCCGGCAAAACCAGTGCCTGCGCTCCTCGCCCCCCACCAGGTGGCGCTCGAGGCGGTTGCCGCACTCCGGGCAGTAGCTCATCGGGGCCACTGGTACTCCTCCCTAATCCAGACAGGACTGAGTCTATCTCACTTTGCCCGCGGCGGAGCATTGCGGCTATGCTTGCACCCTCGAATACGACCGGAGACCGCAATGGCTGAGCGCCACCTGAAAGTACAACTGTTGCTGACCGGCAACGAGATCATGAGCGGCGACACCGTGGACTCGAATTCCGCGCGGAGCGCGCGG
>JAOUDU010000281.1 GCA_029859085.1 Gammaproteobacteria bacterium
CACCAACTCCACCCTCGCGCTGCGGCCGGACACCGGGGAACTGGTGTGGTACTTCCAGCACATACCGGGCGAAACCATCGATATGGAGGTGGGGTTCGAACGCGTGCTGGTCGATATCGACGGCACGCCACTGGTGGTAACTGTCGGCAAGGACGGCCTGCTGTGGAAATTGAACCGCGCGACAGGCGAGTATATTGGCGTTGTTGAGACGCTCCCCCAGACCATCTATGCCAAAGTCGACAAAGTGAAGGGCAAGGTCACCTACCGGGAGGACATCCTCCAGGCCAGGGTGGGCGACACCATCCACGCCTGCCCGGGGATCTACGGTGGGCACAATTGGCAGGCCTCGGCGTATGATCCCGGGTCTGCCACCCTGGTCATCCCGCTGCACCAGCTGTGCTCGGATATGGTCGGTCGAGAAGTTAAACAGGTCAGCGGATCCGGGGGCTATGGCGCCGATTCCCGCACTTATGAAATGCCGGGCGTGAACGGCATGCTGGGTCGCCTGGCCGCATGGGACCTGAAAACCCTGACCGAACGCTGGGTATACCAGCAGCGCGCCCTGTTCCTTACCGGCGCATTAACCACCGCCGGCGGCCTGGTATTCATCGGCGACCTCGATCGCTACTTCAAGGCCTTTGATGTCGATACCGGGAAACTGCTCTGGCAGGCCAGGCTCGGGGCCCCGCTGCACGGTTACCCGATCAGTTACGGTGTGAACGGGAAGCAGTACATCGCTGTGCCAACAGGCATTGGCGTATTCCGCGCCATGACCGCCGTGGTGAGTCCTGAGATTTACCAGCCCACCGGCGGCGAGGCGCTCTACGTGTTTGAACTGCCCTGACCCCGCGGTCACTTCCCGGCGGCGGGCCCGAATGCCAGCAGAACGTTACCGGGCATATGGAAGTAAATACCGTAGCCGGAGTTGATATACAACATGCCATCGTGCATTACCGGGCCGGCGCCACCACCCAGGCTGCCGCCACGGGCGCTGCCGCCGCCCAGCGATGTATAGTCGATCGCGGTATCCACATCCCAGATCACCGCACCATCGGCCGCGTTGTAGGCGCGCAGGTGCCCGTCCATAGCGCCCGCGATAACGGCACCGTCGATGGCCGTGGCGGCGGCGGAAATGCCGGGCTGGCAGTATTCCCGCTGCCCGCACACCGCCGGGTCAGCGGGCGTGTACCACAGGGTTTTGCCGGTTCTGATGTCCAGCGCGTACATGCCTGGCATCGCCACCCCGGGCCAGCGCGGTCCGCCATCGAAATCCGACATCGGCACGTAGAGGATGTCCCCGTCTACGGCCATGCCGAAGTGAACCCCACCCTGGATTCCGCCGCGGCCGAGTTTACTGCGCCACAATATCCTGCCTCCCGCCGCGGGATCCAGGCCGAACACTTCGCCGGATTTCTGCCCCGCGAGCACGATATCCCTGCCATCTGAGGCGGTTGCGAGAATCGTCGCCGCGCCGAAGTCATAGTCGGGTCCGTTCTCGGGCGGACAGTTGATTTTCTCTTCCGTTTCACAGCCCATGTTCCATGCGTCGCCGGCCGTCATCTGTTGTTTCCAGACAATGCTCCCGTCCTTCAGGCTCAACGCCAGGATTGCATCGCTGGTATCGTTTGCCGGGGAGGAGTAGTTTTCCCCCGTGCCCACATACATGACCTCCCGCCTGGGGTCGATCGCGGGCGTATTCCATATCGGCGCGCCGGAGGGAGCGATCCGGTCAGTTCCCACCGCATTCTTCCCGACCACACGGGACGGCTGGTCGATCGTGTATGCCACCTGGAGCTTCTCTCCGCTCGAGGCGTCGTAAACCGCCACACCCCCGCGGAAGGTGCAGCAGGCGTAGGTGGGGTCGGCCGCGGCGGTCACCTCCAGTGCCGACATCGGGACATAGAGCCGGTTTTCATAGAGAACCGGCGCCGCCGTCAGCGTGAGACTGGGGTGCTCGTCGGGGCGATGGCGCCAGTTGAGGCGACCCGTTACTGCATCCAGCGCATAGACGTTCCCCACCAGGTCACCAAAGTAGAGCATCGGGCTTCCGCGCTGTCCCGCTTTCCAGGGAGCCAGCACGATAGCCGTGCGAACTTCAGCAATGGTAGAAAACTGCCAGCGGATACAACCGGTCTTTGCTTCCAGCGCGTATACGGTGCCATTCTGGCTACCGACGTAAAGTGCGCCGCCGCCAAACGCCGGCTGGGAACGCGCGCGAATGGCATCGGGAAAGGCAAATGCCCATTTCAGCTCCAGGCCGGGAAGGTCTGCTTTCGTCAAACCGGCGGTCTCTGGTGACAGGTAACGCTTGTTGTCCTGGCTGAATCCCCAGCCGCGGGTTGATGGCGGTTTATTGAAATCGAAGGCGGCCAGCTCGGGACTGCAGGCCGGGGCCGGCGGGGCAGCGCTACCGGCGCCGAGTTTCTGCCCCGTCAGGTACTCCGCCACCAGGCGGCGCTGATCGCCATTGAGAGCCGCCGCCTGCTCCTGCATGATGCCGTGCTCCATCGCCCTGAGCACCGAGCTCGCAGACATGATCTGCAACAGGCTCATCGGCGGTGCCTTGGCGACTTTGCCACCATGGCATTTCAGGCAATTCGCCTCGAACAGGGCTGCGCCATCCTGCTCGTGGGTCGGGGCGGCATAGGCCGGCACCGTCGCCAGCGCGGCAACATAAGCCAGCGCGCAAACCTTCAGAATGAAACTCGGCATTGTCCTTCCTCCACCGTATAAACCAATCGGGCAAATCGCGCTACCCGCTCTCCCACCGTCGCTGCGGGGCGTGCTATCGCCCTGTGCTTAGCCGGCCTGCCCGGATAATCGCCGCTCCAGTTCGACGTGGAAATGCCGTAACCGGCACTCCTGCTCACCCCAGAGCTGGCCCTTGAAGCCGCGCGAGCGCATGCCCTGCTGGACCACCGGAAGCAATGCTGAATCCTGGCTCAATACCGGTCCCAGCCGCGCATCCTCCTCGATGCCGTAGTGTTCCGTGGCCGGCCTCACCTTGCCACTGACATCGGTTCCCTCGGGTAAGCCCATCCAGCCGGGGGGCCGATAGTCGGGATCCTCCACTGGCAGGATCAGGGTCATGGTGTCGTAGTAGAAACGCTCCGGGTCCGTGGGGTGCGGCAGAAAACGCATCAGGAATATCGCTTCCGGGTGGCAACCGATCTGGACATTGGGGAACAGCCCGGTCGCCCAACTGTCGGACAATTGGCCGTCCTCAAAGCGAGAGTAATCCAGGCCGAGGCGATCAGCGCGTTCACGTTTGCCCACCTGTATGGCCCGGCGCACATCCGCTGCCGTACCGGTAAATCCCGCGGGATTTATCCCGGCATCCCTGAGCATCTCCTTGAGGCCATCATTGACCGTTTGCTGATCGTGAATTCGAGGGCTGGGCTGGCCCAGCGGCACGATCATCCGGCTCGCTCCCCTGGGATACAGATCGTACTGGACGTTCAGGTCCCCCATCACCCCGCGGGTTTCGGGATGCACCGCGTGCAGGTGATAGCTCTCGTAAAAGGCTTCGACACCTACCTTCCAGTTTGATCCCCACTCGCTGCGAACATGGCGAACCACTCTCATTTTGTCTATCTGGTACGCTTCCAGGTAACCCGGCGGCAGGCCGATCATTTCCCGCAGCGGCGCGTGATCGCCAGACATATTGATGAAAACGATACCGGCAAAAACTTCACACGCCACCGGCGTCAGCCCCGGCCTGTCGGCGATCACCTCGGGCTGGAATGTCTCTTCATCGGTGATGCGCCGCAATTCGCCGGCATTGGTGAAACTCCAGCTGTGAAAAGGGCACACGAACACACGCCGGTTGCCTCGCTCATCCCAGACCAGCCGGGTTCCGCGGTGAGTACAGACATTGTAAAACGCCTTGACGCCCTCCGGGGTCCGCGTGACGATGATCGATTCGCCGCCGATGTCGAATACGAAGAAATCGCCGTTCTCGGCGAGATCCGATGCCACGCCAGCGATAAGCCAGCTGCGGGTCCAGACCTGCTCCCATTCACGCGCCATGTACTCCCTGCTGAAGTATCCCTCCTTGCCATAACACTCCGTCCCGTTGTCGACAGGCGGCTGCTTGGCTTCCAGGGAGTCGGGCGCCGCCTGGGGGTTGATAACGGCCATGCGAACCTGATTACTGGCGTTCATCGTCATTCTCCTGTGAACTCTCTGGCCGGCCGAAACACCGGCATGCTGATAGTGTCGGACCACTCGGCGAAAGTGACCTCGACGGGATCTCCTATTTTTACGCTATCCGGCGCCACGTCAACCAGGCCGCTCATCATGCGGGGGCCCTCCTCGAGATCGACAAGAGCGACGATGTAGGGCGCGGGGTATGCCGCGGAAATACCTTTTCGGACTACGGTGAAACTGGCAATTTGGCCTTTCCCGCTGCTCGACTGCCAGGTGAGATTCGCACCACCACAATGACTGCATATGACGCGGGGGTAAAACTGGAATTGCGCGCAATCGTCACAGCATTGCAGGCGCAGCGAGCCCTCGCGACTGCCGTCCCAGTAGGGCTGGCTGAGCGCGGTGGGCCGGGGAAGGATCCTTGTCATATCAAGTGGCCTCGCGCCCGAGAATGAGCGCGGTGTGGGAAGACATGATGCCACCCTGGGCGTGCACCAGGGCATATCTCGCGCCCGCCACCTGCCGTGCACCCGCACTGTGCCGCAGTTGCCAGACCGATTCCGTGAGGGCAAACATCGACCCGGGATTGCCGGGGTGGCAGTGGGAAAGCAGGCCACCGTGCGTGTTTACCGGCAAC
>JAOUDU010000284.1 GCA_029859085.1 Gammaproteobacteria bacterium
GGGCACCACCCGCATCGTGCTCGCATCGGGTTTGAGGATCATGTCGGCATCGGTGGGCTCGACGTAATCCCAGTGGCTGTCGGAGTATTCGCCGGTGACACTCTGGATCATGATACTTTCAGGGAGACGGGGATTGCCCCTGCCAAGAAACTGGTGGGCCGGTATAAACTTGCCGCGCGCACTGCCTGTCATATCCGGCACGAGCACTTCCACTTCAGAAATCTTGTGTCCCTTCAGCCAGTCCTTGATGGCCTTCGTTTCGGCGTCCATACATTCCTCTGGTGACCTGAAACGGCCAGTATCGCAGCTCCCGAAAGCACTCTTCAAGGCTTTTCCGTAATTCTACCCCTAACGTGTTATCCCTCGGGGACGGCACAAAACGGTATAGTTGCAACATGCAAAATCAAGCCCACGTCGACTCCTGGTATGCCGCAACTGCCAACCTGAAACTGGACCTGCCGCCGCTGGAAGGCGCGGCAGACACCGATGTCTGCGTGATCGGCGGCGGCTACACGGGACTGTCCACGGCCATCCACCTGCGCCGGCTCGGTTACAGCGTCACGGTGCTGGAGGCGAACAAGATAGGCTGGGGCGCCTCCGGCCGCAACGGCGGCCACGTCGGCACCGGCCAGCGCCTCGACCAGGAACAGCTGGAAAAATGGCTGGGCCTGGACCAGGCGAAGGCGCTGTGGCAGCTTGGCCTGGAGGCCGTTGACACGGTCTGCGGCCTTATCGAGCAACACAACATCGATTGCGAGCTGAAGCGGGGCAACCTGCACGTGGCATCAAAGGCCGGGGATATAGCGAGCCTGCCGGGTGAGGTCGAGCACCTGCAGAATGTTTACGGCTATCGGCAGATCCGCTACGTGGACGCAGCTGAACTGGCACAGATGACCTCGGCCCGGGGTTTTGGCGGCGCCACCCTCAATACGGGCTGCCGGCACCTGCACCCGATGAACTATGTGCTGGGCCTGGCCCGGGCGGCGCTGGAGCTCGGCGCCCAGCTGCACGAGGGCAGCCGGGTGCTGTCCTATACCGAGGGCGAGAAAATCTCGGTGCGCACGGACCGCGGCGAGGTTCGCGCCCGCTTCCTGGTGGTGGCCTGCAACGGCTACCTCGAAAAGCTGGAGCCGCGCACCGCCGGCCACATCATGCCCATCAACAACTACATGCTGGCCACGGAACCCCTGTCGGAAGAGATGGCGCGCCGCCTGATCCGCGACGACACCTCCATCTCCGACAGCCGCTTCGTAATCAATTACTGGAAACTCTCCGCTGACAACCGGCTGCTGTTCGGCGGCGGCGAGTCCTATTCCAGCCGCTTCCCCGCGGACATCAAGGGTTTTGTCCGCAAATACATGCTGCGTATCTACCCCGAGCTGGCCGACACCCGTATCGACTACGGCTGGGGCGGCACCCTCGCCATCACCCTGAAGCGCATGCCGGATTTCGGCCGGCTGGGACCCAACGTCTTCTACGCCCACGGCTATTCCGGCCACGGCGTCCCGATCGCCACCCTGGCGGGCAAGTTGCTGGCGGAGGTGATCAGCGGCACCGCCGAGCGCTTTGACGTAATGGCCAGCGTACCGGCGAGTCGCTTCCCTGGGGGCACCCTGCTGCGCTGGCCCGGGCTGGTGGCCGGCATGCTGTTCTACAGCCTGCGGGACCGTATCGGCTGACGCCGGGCATCGGCCCGGTCGATAACAGCCAGCTGCGCGCAATATCCCACTGCTGGTGACACGCCATTCATTGCTACAATGGCTCCCTCGACACCACCGGCACCTTGCACTGGAACTCCACCCGTGAAACCCAACACCCTGCCAATCCGCCAGCAGGACGACTGGCAAAGCCAGCTGCGCACCGTCATAGGCTCGGCGCAGCAGTTGCTGGCGCTACTGGACCTGCAGCCGGCGGATGTCGGTTTTTCGGCACAGGCCTGCAGGGATTTCGCACTGAAGGTGCCGCTGGCCTTTGTCCGCCGGATGCGCGTCGGCGACCCGCAGGACCCCCTGTTGCTGCAGGTGCTGGCCCGCGCCGAGGAACTGGCCGAGACACCCGGCTTCAGCCGCGACCCGGTGGGTGAAACAGGTGCCGCCAACCCCGCACGGGGGATCATCCACAAGTACCACGGTCGCGCGCTGCTGATCGTGAGCAGCGGTTGCGCAATCAATTGCCGCTATTGTTTCCGGCGCCATTTTCCCTACGCCGACAACCAGAACAGCCGACGCGAATGGTACGAGGCGTTGGCATATATCGCCGCTGACCCCGACATCAGCGAGGTCATACTCAGCGGCGGCGACCCCCTGCTGGCCAGTGACCAGCACCTGGATGACCTGGTGACACAGATCGCCGCGATGCCGCAGGTGCGCCGCCTGCGCATCCACACCCGGTTGCCGGTGGTTATCCCCGACCGGGTGAGCCCGGGCCTGCTCGATGCCATCACCCGGCCCGGGCTGCAGACCATCGTGGTGATCCACTGCAACCACGCCAACGAGATCGATGCCACCGTGGAGGCGGCTGTTGCGCGCCTGGCCCGGCGCGGCATCACCCTGCTGAACCAGTCGGTGCTGCTGGCGGGTATCAACGACAGCGCCAGCGCGCTGTCGGCCCTGAGTGAGCGGCTGTTCGCCGCCGGCGTTCTGCCCTACTACCTGCACCTGCTGGACAAGGTGCAGGGCGCCGCCCACTTCGATGTCCCCAAGGACAGGGCACTGCGGTTGATTGCGGAGATAAGCGCCGCACTCCCCGGTTACCTGGTGCCGAAGCTGGTGCGGGAGGTGGCAGGCGCGCCCTCGAAGCAGGCTGTGGGCAGGATTTAGCGGACAAAGCGTCGGCGTGTGATGGAAGTGCCGACCATGCGCCCGTCGGACGGCGTTGTCGTGTAGACCGGCGAACGAGACTCAGGCCGATTGGCAACCAGACTCAGCCATGTGGTCTCCTCCGCCCCCGCCAGGAGTCATTCACCAGGGCCAGACCCCCAAAAGCGTCCGCTTTTGCCTCTGGACATCTCCATGGCGATCTCGACTCTGTATTCCAATAGACTTAACTCCTATAGTTGTCATCTACCACTCGGAGTAAGCGCATAGTATGAACTGGACAGTATTCCTAACCATCTTTGCTTCAGTTTTCATAGCGGAACTCGGTGACAAGACTCAACTGGCAACTATGCTCTTCGCTGCTGATAAGGAAGTGAGCAAATACACTGTATTCCTGGCTGCTTCTGCGGCATTGATAGTAGCCTCTGCTATTGGAGTAGTGGCAGGCAGCCTGCTTGCCGAATACATCAACGATAAATATCTTCACTACGTGGCAGGTGTAGGTTTTATCGGGATCGGGATATTTACTTTATATAACGCATAGCTCACATATCAAGGGCAGCCCGCTCGCTCCCTTAGATCGCTCAGGGCGGATATCGGTGTGCGCCGCTTCAGGTGTTAACGTCTTTTCCACAAAGCGGACCAAATCCGGATTGATCTGAAAATGATCTGACGGCTGATTTCGACGCATTTGAGTCATCCGCCAACCTATCAAATCTGACCAGATTCGTTCTATCCTTGCGCACAATCTATAAGAAAGAGCCTGGAAATGTCCGAATATGAGCTACTCGATTTAATTGCCAGCAGCATCTAGTAGAATATTGGGCATTACCATCGGCAAAAAGGAACTGGCGTGAGCATCGGCAACCACAGCGACGATCCCGTTGATATCAAGCAACTGATCGAGGATGTAGCCAAGGAACCGGATAGCGGCGCCCTCGTTCTCGCATTGGCCGATGCGTATGCGGCGCAAGGCGAGTGGCTTCATGCCCTGCAGCACTACAATACCTGTACTGGCCTTGAAGATCGTGGAGTCCGGAAATGGTATGCGCTTTATCAGGCCGCCCGCATGCTGGAAAAACTGGATTTCAGCCCACAGCTGATTACTGAGGCCTATTTCGCTGCTTTCGACCACTACCCTGAAAAGATTGAGCCTCTCGTCCAGATCGCCAGACACTGCCGCCTTGCCGGACAGCTTACAACGGCACTGGATATTATCCAGATGGCCATGGAGGCTGAGTCGCCTGATTGCAATTACTATTACGAGCCCGAGACGTGGGCTTTTGGACGTGGGATTGAATTCCTGCGTATATGCATAGCGCTAAACGACAAGGACCGGGCACTAGGCATTGCAGATGAACTGCTCGCGGGCGGGCAGTTGCCGACGATGGCGGAGAGTCTCGTATGGCTACTGCGCCTACAGGTGTCCGATCCCGCTCAAGCCAGAACAGTGTTGGGGCTGTCCGATGATGCCGCCAGCGATGAGAAAACCGTCCCTGACCCCGCTGATGACAACCCGCCAGCAAATATCCCGGAAGCGACACCCAAAGGCCCCCCACGCAGGCTGTGTATTGGCATGGCGACCTTTGATGACTATGACGGCGTGTATTTTTCGGTACAGGCGTTACGAATGTATCACCCGGAGATACTCGACCAGATCCAGATCCTGATCATTGACAATAACCCTGCGGGCGCCGCGGCGGAAAAATTGAAAGAACTCGACTGTTATATCCCGAATTATCGCTACGTACCCGAGTCGAAAGTGGTAGGGACTGCTATCAGAGATCGCATTTTCCAGGAATCCAATGCCGAATTCGTTCTGGTGATGGATTGTCATGTGTTCATTGTACCGGGTGCACTGGCGCGACTGCTTGAATATCTCGATGCACATCCGGATTCCCCGGATTTGTTACAGGGCCCCCTGCTGCACGACGACCTCAGGACAATATCCACCCATTTCGCCCCGGGC
>JAOUDU010000006.1 GCA_029859085.1 Gammaproteobacteria bacterium
ACCGGGGTAATGGACGCCGACAGCAGGTAGCCGTGGGCGGCGTGCAGCTCGATCATATCGAAGCCCGCCCGCTCAGCTCGTCCCACCGCGGCGACGTGCTCGGCGGTCACCCGGACCATATCCTCCCGGGTCATCGCCCTGGGTGACCGGCTGTGGGGCGCAAACGGATGCGCCGAGGGGCCGATGATCTCCCAGCCTCCCTCGTCCAGCGGCTCGTCGGATACGCTGCACTCCCAGGGCTTTTTGGTCGCCCCCTTGGGCCCGGCGTGGCCGATCTGCAGGCATATTTTTGCCCCGGTGCTGGCGTGGGTAAAATCAACGATACGTTTCCAGGCCGCTTCCTGCTGGTCGTTCCAGATCCCTGCGCAGCCGGTGGTGATGCGCGCCTCGGGGCTGACATTGGTCATCTCGGTGTAGACCAGGCCCGCGCCGCCCTGGGCGAGGGCGCCATAGTGCACCAGGTGCCAGTCCGAAGGCAGGCCATCCTCGGCGCTGTACATGGACATGGGTGACACCACGACGCGGTTTTTCAGGGCCATTCCCCGCAGCCTGAAGGGGAGGAACATCGGCGGTACCGGCTGCTCGACCGCCCGGCCGAGGGCGAGGCCCGCCAGGTGCTTTTCGTAGCTTTCCAGCCACTCCTTGTCCCGCAGGCGCAGGTTCTCGTGGCTGACCCGCTGGCTGCGCGTGAGCATGGAGTAGTTGAGCTGCTTGGTGTCGAAGGCTTCCACGTAGCGTGGGGCGTTCTCGAACCAGACCATCGCGTTGCGGGCGGCGCTCTGCAGCTTCAGCGCCTCGACCTCGCGCTCCGCCTGGTAGGCGCGCAGGGCCCGGGGCAGGGCCAGGTCCGAGTCCAGGTGCCTGGCCAGGGAGATGGCGTCCTCCAGCCCGAGCTTGGTACCGGAGCCGATCGCGAAGTGGGCGGTGTGGGCGGCGTCGCCGATCAGCACGACGCGGTCATTCTTGACCCAGTTGCGGCACAGCACCCTGGGGAAACTGATCCAGGCGGAGCCGCGGATATGGGCGGAGTTGGTCAGCAGCTTGTGGCCGCCAAGGTACTTCTCGAAAATCTTTCGGCAGGTCTCCGCGCTCTCCTCGTGGTTCATGTGCTCAAAACCCAGCGCGTCGTACACGTCTGGCTGGCACTCCACGATGAAGGTGGAGGTGTTCTCATCGAACTGGTAGGCGTGTACCCAGATCCAGCCGTGCTCGGTTTTTTCGAAGATGAAGGTGAACGCTTCCTTGAAGCTCTGGTGGGTGCCCAGCCAGACGAATTTGTTGGGTCGCAGGTCGATATCGCAGTCGAAGACGTCGAGGTTGGCGTTGCGGACTTTCGAGTTCAGGCCGTCGGCCGCCACGATCAGGTCCGCATCGGCAAACTGGCTGTCGATGTCATCCACGCTGAACTCGTGCTCGAACACCAGGTTGACGCCGAGCTCCATCGCGCGACCGTGCAGAATCTGCAGCATGCGCTTGCGGCCGATACCGATAAAGCCGTGGCCGCCGGAGCGCTCGACCTCGCCGTTGACGTGGCAGTCGATCATGTCCCAGTGCACCAGCTCGTTGATCATGATGTTGGCGCTGACGGGATCGTTTTTCCTCAGGTTCTCCATGGTTTCATCGGAGAACACCACGCCCCAGCCGAAAGTATCCCCGGGGCGATTGCGTTCGTAAACAGTGATGTCGGTGGCCGGATCCCGCAACTTCATCGAGATGGCGAGATACAGTCCAGAGGGGCCGCCGCCCAGGCAGACGATTTTCATATGGAGGCCTTCCCGATAATGACTTTTGGTGGATTCTAGGGGAAATTATTTTAAATGTAAAATAAAATATTTTAGCTTTAAACGAATCTGCAAAGCGGGCAGAATATGGAGCACGACTACTTAGCAGGCCCGCCCGAACGATGAGCAGTGCGCTCGATTCCGAATCCCGCATCCAGGACCATGACCACCTGGCGTTGAAGCTGTGGCTGCGCCTGCTCACCTGTACCAACATGGTGGAAGGTGCGTTGCGCCAGAACCTGCGCCAGTCCTTTGACAGCACACTGCCGCGCTTCGACCTGATGGCCCAGCTGGATCGCCATCCTGAGAAACTGACGATGGGGGAGCTGTCGCGCCTGATGATGGTATCCGGCGGCAACGTCACCGGCCTGGTCAGGCAGCTGGAGGAGGAGGGGCTGGTCAGTCGCGTGCCACTGAAAACGGACCGGCGCACCTGGCAGGTGGGCCTGACGGCAAAGGGCAAGCGCCACTTTGATGAAATGGCGGGTGAGCACGAAGGCTGGATAGCGGAACTCTTCGCGGGTATGGACCACGACCAGCAGGAGGCCCTGATGGATGCGCTGGCGGCCCTCAAGCAGAGTGTGCGCAAGACCAGGAAAGCGGCCGAATAAATTCGGCCATCAGGGCGCCGCCGCTACTGTCATGATCCCCGTCAGAACGCCGGGATATCGGTCTGGGTCCGGCCCAGGATCAGCGCGTGAATATCGTGGGTGCCCTCGTAGGTGTTCACCACTTCCAGGTTCACCATGTGGCGCATCACCGGGTACTCGTCCGAGATCCCGTTGCCGCCCAGCATATCCCGCGCCTGGCGGGCAATTGCCAGCGACTTGCCACAGGAATTGCGTTTGATCAGGGAGATCAGCTCCGGCGCGATCTGGCCGGCGTCCATCAGCTGCCCCGCCCGGAAACAGCCCTGCAAGGCCAGGCTGATCTCGGTCTGCATGTCCGCCAGCTTGAGCTGTACCAGCTGGTTGGCCGCCAGCGGGCGCCCGAACTGCTTGCGGTCCATCACATAATCCCGGGCGGCATGCCAGCAGCTTTCCGCGGCCCCCAGGGCGCCCCAGGCGATACCGTAGCGGGCATTGTTGAGACAGCCGAAGGGGCCCTTCAGTCCCTCCACGTCCGGCAGCAGCTGGTCCCCGGAAACGAATACCTCGTCCATCACAATCTCGCCGGTAATGGACGCCCGCAGTGCCAGCTTGCCCTCGATTTTCGGGGCGCTCAGTCCAGCCATGCCTTTTTCCAGGATAAACCCGCGGATCTTGCCGTCGTCGGTCTTGGCCCACACCACGAAGACATCGGCGATGGGGCTGTTGCTGATCCACATCTTCGCGCCGCTGATTTTGTAGCCGCCATCCACGCTTCGCGCCCGGGTGACCATGGAGCCGGGGTCGGAGCCGTGGTCGGGTTCGGTCAGCCCGAAGCAGCCTATCCACTCCCCGGTGGCGAGCTTCGGCAGGTATTTTTCCCGCTGCTGCTCACTGCCGTAGGCGTAGATCGGGTACATCACCAGGGAGGACTGTACGCTCATCATCGAGCGGTAGCCGGAGTCCACCCGCTCCACTTCCCGGGCGATCAGGCCATAGGAAATGTAGTCGACCCCCGGGCAGCCGTAGCCCTCGATGGTCGAACCCAGCAGGCCCAGCTCACCCATCTCGCGGAAAATCGCGGGGTCGGTCTCCTCCCTGCGAAAGGCCTCCTGTACCCGCGGCGCCAGTTTGCCCTGGGCGTACTGCCTGGCCGAATCGCGCACCATGCGCTGCTCGTCCGTGAGTTGCTGCTCCAGCAGGAAGGGGTCCTGCCAGTTCAGGTGCTGCCAGCGCTTGCCCTTTGCCATATCAAGAACCTCGTCCGCCCGATCTCGTTGGGATGCAATCTAGCAGAAAATATTTTAATAATAAAATAATTTCTTGCCGACTCAGCCGGCTCAATGGTTGATCCCACCGCATCCAGCCGGTATCAGGCCCCGGCATCCGGCGCTGTGCGGCCGGCGAACACCACCCTCGCCACATGGTCGGACAGATCGCTGACGTGGGTGGAGTTCACCTTGCACACCGTCGAGCTTATCAGCCAGCGGCCATCGACCTTCCGGTACTCGTCCTCGTAGTAGGCGCCCAGCTGGGTCACGCTGCGGGAGTTGGTGTCGATAAGGTGGTAGTAGAGCCCCCACACACCTTTGGCACTGGTTTCATCCAGCAGGTCGATACGCGGGTTCTGGGCGTGGTGCATCTCCACCATATGCTCGTGGCAGGCCATCTCGGTGAATACTGCCACCAGCGCATCCCGCTGTGTGAATACGCCGATGCGGCCATAGTCGATATGCACCGGTCCCTCCACAAAGCAGTCCCGCACCTTGTCCGGTTGCTTGGTATCGCAAAAGTAAAAATAGTCGTGCTTGAGGCGCTTGATCGCCTCGATATCTTCCAGTGCCTGGATGCGGCTTGTTAAATCCATTGGTAGCCCCGAAGTCCAGACCCTGGACCCAAAATTCGGAAATGTATGCCTGGCGGGCTGGGCCAGGTTCCGGGCGGGGTATCGGCAGGCGGGACCGTCTGCAGCCATGGAAGGCTGCAGCGAGCCTACATGGATGTATTTACGGCGTGTCCCGACTGTCGATACCTCGCGTGGAGCCGTTTTACTGAGCCCAACACCAAGCAGAGTATTTTCATTTCGTACGGTGTTTAAGCACTTCCGGTGCCAGCGCCTGCAACTGCCGCCGGATACCGTCGCGCCAGTCCACCCGGGTCTCGCCGATCAGCTCGTGCATCCGGGTGGTATCTATACAAAGGCTGCCAAATGCGGTGGCGGTCTCGTTGAACACCGGCTCGAACCCGGTCAACTCGCCGATATAGGCGCACCACTGCTCGATACTGGCCGACTGCGAGCCGCCGAAGTTGGTAGTGGTGACCTGGGGGGTGGCGGCTCCCAGCAGGTAGGGGATCTTCTCGATGTAGTCATCCGCGTGGATCGGGTTGTAGCTGTTGGGCCGCTCCGGGTGAATATCGATGGGGATACCCTGCTGCATCATCAGCATGTGGTAGTACATCCAGCCCCCGTTATCGCCGTAGGGCACGCTGAGGCGGGCGATGGTGGTCGGTATACCCAGTTGCCTCGCGACAAAACGGCACACGGTTTCGGCGGCGATTTTAGAGATGCTGTAGGTGGGGAACATCGCGCGGTGGTTGTCGCCCAGGGGGTCGCTCTCCCGGCGCGGCTCATGGCCGTTGTACTCATATACCGCGGTGGAGGAGATGTGGAGGAACGCGCGGGCCCCGCTGCAGCGGGTCATCAGGTTGCCCACACCCTCGCCGTTGGCGGCCAGGTCATAGTCGAAGTCACCGCTCTTGACCACGGCGAAATTCAGGACGTAATCGATATCCTGGGGTATCACCGCCAGTGCTGCCGGGTCCGCCAGGTCTGCCGCCAGCACCCTGGCCCCCAGCGCCTCGATCTTCTCCCGGTCAGCCTGCTTGCTGAACCGGGCCAGCGCGTAGACCTCAGCGGTCTTCGCATAATGCTCCACCACCGGCAGGGCTACCTGCCCGGTGGGGCCTGTTACCAGGATTTTGGCGCCGTTTAAATCGACAGGTGTCACAGCCATTGGGTTGCCTCGCAGTTATGTGCCCGGCTGCAGAGTGTACGCCAGAACCCGCGGGTTGAAGTCCCCCAAATGGGTGAAGCGCTCCGGGTCAGTGCAGGTCGGTGCGATATATCTCGCGCTCGTAGCGGTCTGCGGTTTCGGCGATGAAACCCATGGCGTAAGCCAGCTGGTCGTGGCAGTCGCCCTTGAGCAGGTAGGTATCCGTCATGACCAGGTCCTTGCCCAAAATGGCCAGGGCGCCGAAAGCCAGGCTGGCGTTGAGTCCCAGTACCCCGTTGAGCTGGATCTCCGACAGGGGAGCCACCGGGCCCACGGCGGTGGTAATCCGCAGTACCTCCTCGCCTTCAAACAGGAAGGTCGCAAAAGAGAGAACCTGGTGGCGCCCGCCGGGGATTACCAGCGTGGCCTGGTTACCATCACACTGCCAGTCGTTGCGCAGGCAGACATCAACTACAACCTTGGGGCATTGCATGAGGCGGTTATTCCATTGCCGTAAGCTGCCTGCAGTATAGCCGACGCCCCGCCGCGGGAGGAGTCCTTATCGGGTCAGGTGACCCTGCGCACTACTTCATCCTGTACCCGCTCAGCATCCTCAGGTAATGCCCGCGGGCAAAGGCGCCGGGGTCGTCGCAGTTGCTCTGGCTCAATGAGCCGCGGATCTGGGTGAGCGAATCGAAACCTCGTTTGCCCAGCCACTTGACCGTGTTGTCCCTAATGCGCCTGAGGTGTCCCGGGCCGTTGGCGAGCAGTGTGCTGCCCAGGTAGGTCACGTCGGCGCCACACAACAGCATCTTCAGCGCATCCTCCGCAAAATGGATGCCCCCGGTGGCGGCCAGGGAGAGCTGCACACGGCCGTGCAGGATCGCAATCCAGCGCATCGCAAGCAGCGAGTCCCCGGACGTGGACAGTTCCAGGGAGTCCGAGATCGACAGGCTCTCGAGGTCGATATTCGGCTGGTAAAAGCGATTGAACAGCGCCACCCCGGCGGCGCCACTGGCCTCCAGTGCGGTGACCATTTTGCCCAGCGAACTGAAGTAGGGCGACAGCTTGATCCCGACGGGTATATCCACCCTGCCGGCCAGCGCCGTGAAAATATCGAGCACCCGGCGTTCGACCGACGCGGCGGACTCGGTGATGTCCGCCGCCACATAGTACACGTTGAGTTCCAGCGCCGGGGCACCCGCCGCCTCCAGTTCTGCTGCGAAGTCCACCCAGTCACCCGCGGATGAGCCGTTCAGCGAGGGGATAACCGGAATATCCAGTGCTGCCCGCAGCTGCCTGAACTGCGCCAGGTACTCCTCGCGGCTGGCCATGGTGTGGGTGCCGCCGAGGATGTCGCCACCGGCGATATTGCCGATGTCGGCGCCCCGGTTGGCCTCGATCTCTTCCTGGAACAGGGAGTGCATCACCAGCGCGCCGGCGCCGGCATCCTCCAGTTGCCTCGCGGTATCCAGGTTTTTTGACAGTGGAGTGGAGGACGCCACAAACGGGTTTTCCAGCTCCAGCCCGAGATACCGGCTACGAAGATCCACGGCCTGACTCCCTCGTTACCATACGCTACAGTCCACCCTGCAAGCACCTCCGCCCATGTTACCTGCCTGAATACTAGGGCAAGTCAGTGCCCCGACCATTGATGTAGAACAAGTGAAGACGCCCTTCCCTTGGTTATGCTAACGAAGATGATGGACCGGCTATGACAACTGACGCACTGATCCGCAATCGATGGGAGCGGTCCCTCGGCCTGTTTGCCAGGTTGCGGCCGGGGGAAGGGCTGGCCGTGCTCTATTTCATGAGCTACGGCTTCCTGGTCATGTTTTCCTATTACATGCTGAAGACCCTGCGGGAGCCGCTGCTGCTCAGCAAGGCGACGGCTGAGACCAAGAGCTACGCCTACGCGGTTATCGCGCTGGTACTGCTGTTTGTCGTGCCCGCCTACGGGGCGCTGTACCGGCGCCTGCCAAAGCGACAACTGAGTTTATGGGTGAGCGCCATTCTGCTGGCGGTGCAGGGCGTATTTTTCCTGCTGAGCCTGGCGGGATTGAGGATCGGTTTCGCCTACTATGTCTGGGTGGGGATATTCGGTGTGTTGATTACCGCCCAGTTCTGGGCTTTCGCCGCGGACAGCTTCAACCTGAAAGCCGGCAAGCGCCTGTTCCCGTTGATCATGATCGGAGTCTCGCTGGGGGGGTTGGCGGGGCCGGCGATTGCGGGTCAGCTGTTCCAGCTGCTGGGCGCACGCGACCTCATGCTGGTCATCCTGGTATTTATCGCCCTCACCCTGCCAATGTCCGGCCTGGCCCGGGGCGCGGTGCCCGCACTCTCGCGCAGCTTCCTGGCGGTCGCGGAGCCGGTGAAAAGCCCGCTGCTGGGCGGATTTTCGCTGGTCAGGCGCAACCGCTACCTGCTGCTGATCGCGATGATGATCGTGCTCTTGAACTGGGTCAATACCACCGGCGAGTACCTGCTCGCGGAGCTGGTCATTCGCCACGCGGACTCACTGATCGCCCGGGATCCCAGTCTCGACAAGGGCAACCTGATAGCTGCCTTCTACGGCAATTTTTTCTCCATCGTCAACGCGCTTTCGCTGTTCCTGCAACTGTTCATCGTGTCGCGGGTGATCCGGTGGATCGGGGTGCGGGGCGCCGTGCTCGTGCTGCCCGTGATTGCGCTGGTGGGGTATGGCCTGATGGTGTTCATGCCGATCTTCAGCATGATCAGGATGGTAAAAATGGCGGAGAACTCAACCGACTACTCGCTGATGAATACCGCGCGTCACGCACTGTTCCTGCCGCTGAGTGCGGCTGAAAAATACCAGTCGAAAATCGCTATCGACGCGTTTTTCTGGCGTTTTGGCGACCTGGTGCAGGCGCTGGCGGTTTATGCCGGGCTGCACCTGTTTGGATTCCAGTCGCAACAGTTTGCGGTCCTGAATATGGTACTTGCCCTGGTGTGGCTGGCACTGGCGGTGCAGATCGGGCGGCGCTATGTGGACCTGGAACAGGGCGCTACCAGCGGCGAGCCTCCGCGCCTGCTGCTGGCCCTGCGGCCGCATCCGGCGCCGCCCGGCGTCGCGCTGGCCTACCGCCTCCCCGCCAACCTGTTCCACTGCGAACCCGGCGATATACTGCGGGTATCGGTGCGCGAGGTCGATGCCGATGCGCTTCCTGCCTGGCTGCATTTTGACGCCGAATCCCTGGCCTTTACCGGGGTGCCACCGGAGGATACCGACGCCAATACCTGGCTGACCGTGCGGGCGTCCAACCTGGAAGGGCAGTGGGTCGAGACCCGGCTGGGGTTTATACATTTGTGAGGGCACCCATGCTTGCACGCATAGTCACGATTTTGCTGGTGTTGCCGATTGGCGGGCTTGCCGCGACTGACGCCGTCGACCCCAATACACCCGCAATCCCCGATGCTTCGCTTTTCAGTGAAAGTGGCGTGCTGGAGCTTTCCCTGTCGGTGGACTTCGATGCCCTGTGCCGGCCGAACGAGGTTGAGGATTGCAATTACTCACCCGCGATTTTGCGCCTCGGGACCCCGGGCGGCGTCGACAGGAACCTCCCGGTAGAGCTCAGGGTGCGCGGTGGCTGGCGGGCCAGGAGGGATCACTGTGAGGTGCCGCCCTTGTTTGTTCGCTTTGCGCCCGGGGGCGCGGCGGGAACACCCTTTGCCGGCCAGGACCTGCTGCCGCTGACCACCCACTGCCGCAGGAAAAAGGAGCGGGGACTGGCGGGCAGCGCCGGGGCCGATTACGAGCAATACGTGCTCAAGGAGTATCTCGGTTACCGGCTGTACAACCTGGTGACCGATCGCAGCCTGCGGGTGCGCCTGGTCAGGATCAATTACAGCAACCCGGCCCAAGGGGGGGAGACCGTCACCCGCTATGCATTTTTTACCGAGCACTTTGACTCGATGGCCGCCCGCCTGGGATTCAGTCGGCTGCCCGGCGACAGTTTTGATCACGAAAAAATAGACCTGCCCGACTTTGACCGGTTGGCGCTGTTCAATTTCATGATCGGCAATACCGACTGGTCCGTGGTGCGCCAGCGCAATATCGTCCTGCTTGCGGATGGCCGGGGCCGGCAATACCCCGTTCCGTTTGACCTGGATATGTCCGGGCTGGTGGATGCGGAGTACGGCGGGGTCTCACCGCGGCTGGATTTTCGCGACCCCCGCCACCGCCACTACCTGGGGTTCTGCCATCCCGGGCCGGATTACGACCGGCTATTCGGCGATTTCGAGAGCAGTAAAGATGCGATGCTGGAGCTGGTGCGCGAGATCCCCGGCATGGACAGGACCACGCGGAAGGTGGGCCGGCGCTACCTCGATAAATTTTTCGATATTATTGAATCTCCCGCGGATCGCCAGCAGGACATTATTGGCGCATGCCAGCCATGGCCGCCGTCCCCGGTGGATCATACGACACCGCCGGACCCGGCATGAGGGCCAGCAGCGCGTCCCGGCGCGCCAGCAGCGCCGTTATCTGCGCGCCGTCGAGCAGCGGGCCGAGTGTCCCCCGCAGCGCCGGTTCATCCAGGGCCAGCAGCGCGGCCCGCACTGTCGGCGGCAGCTTGAGTTGGAGTTTTTCCGCGGAGCCCGGCAGGGTATGCGCCGTGCTGAAAGCGTCGCCGAAGTGCGAGGCCTGCAGGTTCCAGAACGGCTGGGTGTAACCGAACGATGTGCCGGGCCGATCGTTTTCGCCGACCAGCAGGTCGAATACGTCCAGCAGCTGTTGTTGCGCGGGCAAGGGGCACCAGTCGTCCGTGCCTGTTCCCTGGCGCAGGCGCCGGGACTCGGTGAGGAAGTGGCGATAACCCAGTTGTAAAACCCCCGGCCTGCCGTCGATGTCCCGCGCGACGGAAATGGGCACAAGGTCGAATCCCAGCATGGTATCCAGCAGGTAGGCCGCCTGTTCCCGCCGCTGTGTGCCCTGTTTGTCCGCGGGGAAGAACAGGGCGTGGACCTTCGATCCCCGATAGGCCAGCACGATATGTGAGGTGCTTTCCAGCCAGCCCTGCTCGATCTCGAGTATTTTCCCGTTGCGCAGCGCATCGCCCAACTGCTCGCTGCTTAACGGGTACTCGCGGTTGCCGCCATCACCCAGGGGCTCCACCCGTTCGGTGGGGTACAGATACTGCACCATGGTGCCCGACTTATCGATGACCAGGGCGGCGGGACGGCCCCGGTACATCGCGACCAGCATACCGGTGTCGAGCATGATCAGCCGGTCGCCGCGCAGCAGGTGGACCCGTTTGTCCGTGGTCGGGGTATGGCCGACCACCACGCGTTTCGCTTCCAGGTTGTCCAGGGCAGCCTGTAGCACCGGTATTTCCAGGACATCCTTGCAGCGCACCGAGCCGCGGTACCACAGCGGGCCGGAGGTACCAAACAGCGGAGAGCTCTCCAGTGCGAGCAGTTCCCTGAGAGCGGCGACCACCGCGGGTGGCGGGCTGCGCTGGCTGTCCGTCGCGCTGCCCCGCTCGCGGGCACAGGCCGTGCGCTCCTGGCGCGGGCAGCTGGAAGGGTCCGCTATCCGCAGGGCTTTTTGTGCCAGGGTGAGATTGGTCTCCACACCTGCCTGGGTCAACACGCCGGCATCGATGAGCTGGCGCCACAACTCGAAAAAACGCTCGAGGTCCGCGAGGAATTCCAGGTTGAGCTGATCCAGTGGTGCGCTCGCGGTCACGGGCGGCAGGCCGCCATGGACGAAAACGGTATCGTTTATCACGATCAGCGCGGGTAATGACAGCAGCCAGCGGCCGTACTTGCCCCCGGGCGCGAAGGCGGCGCGATGCCCGAAGTAGCCTGGCGGGTACAGCTGCTCGAAATCCTGGTGGGTCTGCGGGTCGCGCTCGACCGCGGTGACGCCACCGCCGAGGAAGCTCAGTGCCACGGCCTCGCTGCGCTGCGCAACGAACTGCGCGTATGCCTGCTCGCGCTGCTCGCCGGACTCCATATCAGTGAACGCCGCGAATTCCGCCGTGGAGACATAGCGCAGGTCTCCCACCAGGTTCATCGTCTCGTGATTGCCGGCCACCACGTGAACGCGGCCGCCCTGTTCCGGCGCCTCCTGTTGCAGGCGCATCAGCAGGTCCATCACCTTGCGCGATTCCGGGCCCCGGTCGAGCAGGTCCCCCAGGCTGACCAGGTGGGTTGCGCCCCCGCTCCAGTGCAGCGAGGCGTCCACCACGCCGGCCGCCTGCAACAAACCGGTCAAATCCGCGTATGCCCCGTGGATATCGGGGACGACCACGATGCGCTCAACCCCGGACCAGCGCCAGGGACCGAGCTGCCTGGCGGTTTGGGTCGAGGCCAGGGCAGCCTGGCAGGACAGGAACGCAGTTATCACTAGCAGGGCTGCAAGCAGCGCATCCCTGGTGGAATCACCCAAAGCTGGTCGGCACCTGGTCATTATTGCTGGGGACATCCGGACCCTGGCTACTTGTGTTGGCAGCCAGGGCAGTGGTGATCCCTGGCGGTACCTTCGGCTGTCGACTGTCGGCTCTTTCCCCGGGGGAGCCTGCCGCGTCGTTGTCAGCGCAGTCTAACCTGCAAATTGATTTTTTTGCACTTACACTTCCGTTTGGGAGCGCAGTGTGGGCGGCGGGTCCGGTCAACGATCCGGACCAGGTCGACGGGTAAATAAACAGAGTTGCCAGCACCACGTGATTATCGAGCATAATGTGCCCTGACCGGTCGATTGCAGCGGTTATTGCGGGCCTATCTATTGTGCCTGAATCATATATCGTTATATTTCAATTGCCGTAACCGAGGTGAGAAAAAGATGAGCGAGATGGAGCGGCCCCTGGATGGCCTGCGGGTGATAGAAATGGGTCAGCTGCTGGCGGGACCTTTTACCGGCACCATCCTGGCTTACTTTGGCGCCGAGGTGATCAAGGTGGAGCCCCCGGGTGGCGATCCCGTGCGCGGCTGGAGGGAGGTGCGCGACGGCACGTCCCTGTGGTACCGCAGCCTGGGGCGGAACAAGAAAAGCGTTACCCTCGACCTGAAGTCCGGGGAGGGCAGGGAACTGGCGCTGAAGCTGCTGGAAACCGCCGACGTGGTGGTTGAAAATTTTCGCCCCGGCCTGATGGAGAGCTGGGGCATGGGCCCGGCCGAGCTCAAGCAGCGCAACCCGGGCCTGGTCTACGCCCGTATCTCCGGCTACGGCCAGACCGGCCCCTATGCCAGCAAGCCGGGCTACGCCTCGGTCACCGAGGGCTTCGGCGGGTTCCGCTATATCAACGGCGAGCCGGGCAAGGCACCGGTGCGCCCCAATATCAGCATGGGCGATACCTTGTCAGCGATTCACGCCGCCCTGGGGATCGCGCTGGCGCTGATCCAGCGTGCGAAGCCGGGATCCGGTGAGGGGCAGGTGGTCGACGTGGCGCTGTATGAATCCGTGTTCAACCTGATGGAGGGAATTGTGCCCGAGTACGATGGCGCGGGTGTTGTGCGCGAGCCCTCCGGCACCACGGTGACCGGGATTGTGCCCACCAATACCTACCGCTGTGACGACGGCAAGTACGTGGTCATTGGCGGCAATGGTGACTCGATCTTCAAGCGCCTGATGATCGCCGCCGGTCGCTCGGACATGGCGGAGAATCCGGAGATGGCGAATAACGCGGGCCGGATAGTGCATGAGGCAGAGATTGACCAGGCCCTGGACCTGTGGTGCGCCGCGCACTCCTCGACCCATATCATCAACACCCTGGAAGAGGCGCGGGTGCCGGTAGGCCCGATCTACAGCGTGGAGGATATGATGGTCGATCCCCAATACCAGGCCAGGGGACTGTTCGAGAGCGTGGAGATCGACGGCCGGCCACTCAAGATCCCGGCCATAATGCCGAAACTCGACGCCACCCCGGGCCGGACCGACTGGCCGGGAATGGCCATTGGCAGCCATAATGACGAGGTGCTGCGAGGCATTCTCCAGCTCGACGACGCCCGGATCGAGCGCCTGCGCGCCGATGGAGTGATAAGCTGATGCAGACAACCACCCGCCCCGGTGAATGATATGAGCCAGCAGATTGTCATTACCGATGTCGGTCCCCGGGACGGCCTCCAGAACCAGCCGCGTATCCTCGTCCTGGAACAACGCCTGCAACTTATCCGGGCGATCGCAGACGCCGGGGTCAGCAGTATTGAGGTCGGCAGCTTTGTCTCCCCCAGAGCCGTGCCGGCGATGGCGGGCACGGATGCGCTCGTGGCTGCGCTGCCGCAGGGCGGTACCGTCCACTACACGGCCCTGATTCCCAACATGAGAGGCTACGAGCTGGCCCGGGCCGCCGGCGCCCGCTCCGTCACCATGGTGCTCTACGCCAGCGAGGGCATGGCACAGAAAAACGTCAATATGAGCATGGACCAGGCCGAGTCGGTCACCGCCGATATCCTCGGCGCCGCCCGGGCGGATGGCATCGAGGTCATCGCCGTTATCGCCGTGGCCTTCGCCTGCCCCTTCGACGGACCCACCGACCCCGGCGTGGTGCGCGCGGTTGCCGACAAGTTTTTGACTATGGGCGCGGACCAGGTGGTCATTGCGGACACGATAGGCGCCGGCAACCCGCAACAGGTTCGCAGCCTGACGGCGGACCTGGTGCGCGACCACGGCGCCGCCCGCCTTGGCTGCCATTTCCACGACACCCGCGCCCTTGGCCTGGCCAATGTATTCGCCGCTGTCGAATCGGGCATCCGCCGCTTCGACGCCTCCATCGCGGGCCTGGGCGGTTGTCCTTTCGCCCCTGGCGCCAGCGGTAACGTGGCGACCGAGGACGTGGCGATGATGCTGGAGCAGATGGGTTTTGACACTGGCATCGACCTGGATGCGCTGCTGCGCGCGTCGGATCTCGCCGAAGAATTGACCGGCACCGCGCCGGGCGGGCGCTCCAAGCCCTGGCTGAAGCCGTGGCTGGCGAAGCGGGCCGGGTGATTTTTATTGGCTTGCTTCGAGGTGGTATCGAGCCGGGTATTCACGGCGAGTCCCGGCATGCCACAGTTGGTTAAAGGCCGGTCTTTTAGCAGAGCAAAGCATGAGACAACCAGGAGAGCACAATGAGTTACAGGCTGGGCGTGGACGTAGGGGGAACCTTCACCGATCTCCTGCTGATCAACGAAGAGACCGGTGAGACCCATACCGCCAAGGTACCCTCCACGCCGGAGGATTCATCCGTGGGTGTGCTCAACGGCATCGCGCGTATCTGCGACGAGTCCGGTATCGATCCGGTGGGTATCAACCGGGTGATGCACGGCACCACGGTGGCGACCAATGCGGTGCTCACCGGCAAGGGCGCACGGGTGGGCCTGGTGACCACCAGCGGTTACGAGGATACGCTGCAGGTGGCCCGCTCATTCTGCCCCGGCGGCCTGGGCGGCTGGGTCAGCTTCGTGAAGAAACCCCTGCTGGCGCCGCTGGAGCTGACCATAGGCGCGAGTGAGCGCATCGGCGCCGACGGGGTCGTGGTGCGCGGCCTGGACGAGGACAAACTGCGGGCCGACCTGAAGGCGCTGCATGCGAAGGGCAGGGTACAGGCCCTGACGATCTGCTTTATCAACGCCTATATCAACGGCGAGCACGAGCGCCGGGCCCGGGATATCGCCGCGCAGATTTTCACCGACACCCCCATTTCCATATCCAGCGAGGTGGTGCCGGAAATGCAGGAGTACGAGCGCACCGAGACCACCGTGGTCAACTCCTATGTGCGCCCGGAAGTGGCCCGCTATGTGCGCAACCTGCAGGCGGCGCTGGAGGAGCGGATGGGCGGCAATACCCAGCTCTCCATCCTGCGCTCCGACGGCGGCCTCGCCTCGGCCCGGGGGGCGGCGGAATCCCCGGTCAACCTGCTGATGTCAGGCCCCGCTGGCGGCGTGTCCGGCGCCATCTATTTCTGCAGCCGGGCGGGCTTTGACAATATCCTCACCTTCGATATGGGCGGCACCTCCACCGACGTGGCCCTGATCCAGAATTCCCGCGCCCGGGTGCGGCGCGAGACCATCGTCGGCGACGTGCGGGTGCGGGCGCCGTCGGTGGACGTGCGCACCGTGGGGGCCGGCGGCGGCTCCATCGCCTTCGTGCCGGAACTGACGAAAGCGTTGCGGGTCGGCCCGGAGTCCGCCGGTGCCGTGCCGGGGCCCGCCTGTTATATGAAGGGCGGCGAACTGCCGACCGTCTGCGACGCCAACGTGGTGCTCGGTTACCTGCCCTCGGACGTGCAACTGGGCGGCAAGATGCAGATCAATCGCGACGCCTCGGTCACCGCCGTGCAGAAAGTGGCGGACGCGATGGGCATCGGGCTTATGGAGGCCGCGGAGGGTATCTGCAAGATCGTCAACGAATCGATGTTCGGCGCCCTGCGGCTGGTGTCGGTGGAGCAGGGCTACGACCCGAGGGACTTCGCCCTGGTGGGCTTCGGCGGCGCCGGTCCCCTGCACGCCAATGCGATGGGCATACTGACCGAGGCCTGGCCGGTCATCATCCCCCCCGGCCCGGGTGTGCTCTGCGCCTATGGCGATGCCACCACCCAGGTACAGGACGAGGCGGCCCGCACCTACCTGACCATGGCCGGGGCCTTGAGCGATGCCCGGTTGCTGGCGGACCTGCAGGAGCTGCAGCAGCGGGCCGGGGAGTCACTGCTGGCCGATGGCATTCCGGTGCAGGACCACGAGGTGAGCTACCAGGCGGACCTGCGCTACGCCGGCCAGGCCTTCCAGATCACGGTGGATTTTACCGAGGAGCAACTGAAAGCCCGGGGAGTGGCCCTGCTGACCGAGCAGTTCGACAGCGAGCACGAGCAGTTGTTCACGTTCAAGCTGGGGGATGGTCACGAGATCCTGATGATCCGCGCCCTGGTAAAGGCGCGCAGCAAAGGTATCGCCGAGCTCAAGACAGGCAAGGCGGGCACCACCCTCGAACAGTGTCGCATCCACGACAGCCGTTTTTACCACGAGGGCCAGTGGCACGAGATTTTCATCTATGACCGCAATAAATTGCACGAGGGCCTGGTAGTGCCCGGCCCGGCGATCATCGGTGAAATGGATTCAACCACCGTGGTGCTGCCCGGTTTCGATGCCCGGGTCGACGCGATCGGCAACCTGCTGATCAATCCGGCGAAGCAAGGAGGTTAAGCACATGAGCGCAACGATTATCCAGACCAACAACGCGCCCTTCGGCAGGGCCGACGTCGATGGCGTCACTGTCGATATCATCGAAAACGCGCTGCGCAATGCCCGCGAGGAGATGGACGCGGTGCTGTTCCGGACAGCGATGTCCCCGGGTATTCGCGAGCAGGGCGACTGCTTCCCGATGATCGCCAGCCGCGAGGGCAAGATGGTGGTGGGCCAGTTCGGCTCCTTCATCGGGCCCTTCCTGGAGGCCTACGACGCCGAGATCGAGGAGGGGGATGTCATCCTCACCAACGATCCCTATATGTGCAACGCCGCGGTCTCGCACCTGCCCGACTGGGTGGTGCTGGTGCCGGTATTCAAGGACGGCCGCCATATCGCCTGGTCCGCGATGTTCGGCCATATGTCCGACAACGGCGGCATGGTGCCGGGCTCGATCCCGATCCAGGCCACCACCATCTACCAGGAAGGCATTCGCATCCCGCCCATCAAGCTGTACAAGAAAGGCGTGCTGCAGTCCGACCTGCTGGAGCTGATCCTGCACAATGTGCGCACTCCCCAGTGGAACCGTTTCGACCTGAATGCGCTGGTGGCGGCCTGTAACACCGCGGCCAAACGCTGCGTGGAACTGGCCCGGCGCTTCGGCGACGACGTGCTCGTCACCACCATGGATATCATGCTGCAGCGCAACTACGACGCGATGAAGCACATCATCAGCATGTTCATCCCGGAGGAGCCCCGGGTGTTCGAGGACTACCTCTGTGACGACGGCATGGGTATGGGACCCTACAAGATCAAGTGCAAGATGTGGCGCGAGGGCGCGGTGGCCATCTTCGATTTCGACGGCACCGACCCCCAGGCCCAGAGCTCGGTGAACTTCTTCCTCAACGAGGACATGTTCAAGATGTTCTTCGGTTCCTTCACCATCAACGTGGTGGACCCGCAGATCGTGTTCAACGACGGCTTCTACGACCTGGTGGATGTGCGTATACCCAAGGGCACCCTGCTCAAGCCCAATTTCCCGGCCGCGCTGTCGGGGCGCACCCATGCCCTGGGCCGTATCTTCGACCTGCTGGGAGCGCTGCTGGGGATGGGCGCACCGGAGCAGATGCTGAACGCGGCGGGCTTTTCCGACTCGCCCCACCTGTTCTACTCCGGTTACGACAAGAAGGGCGAGTGGTTCCAGCTGTTCCAGATAGGCTTCGGCGGTATTCCCGGCCGGCCGGTCGGTGACGGACCCGACGGTCACTCCCTGTGGCCGGGCTTCACCAACGTGCCCAACGAATTTATCGAGTCCTATTTCCCGCTGCGCATCGAGCGCTACGAGACCATTCCCGATTCCGGCGGCGCCGGCCTGCACCGCGGCGGCAACGGCCTCAGCGTGGTCTACTGCTTCCTCTGCGATGGCGAGATCGGCATTCACGACGAGCGCTGGCTGATGTACCCCTGGGGTGTGCTCGGCGGCGAGACCGGGCTGCGTTCCACCAAGCGCCTGGTCCGCGCCGGCGGCGGCGAGGAATGGCTGCCCGCCAAGGTCGAGGGTATCAAGGTGAAGGAGGGCGACCTT
>JAOUDU010000285.1 GCA_029859085.1 Gammaproteobacteria bacterium
TGGGCGGCAAAGCCGTAGCCGGGATACTGCCGCTCGAGCTCCACCAGCTCCGAGTCGCGCTGCACCTTGGCCAGGATCGAGGCGGCGGCGATGGCGGGCACCCGGTCATCCCCCTTGACCACGGGCTCGGAGGCATAGTCCCAGCGCGGCAGCCGGTTGCCATCCACCAGCACGTAGGCGGGCTGCGGCGCCAGCCCCTGCACCGCCCGGTGCATCGCCAGCAGTGACGCCTGCAGGATATTGAGCGCATCGATCTCGGCCACCGTGGCCCGGGCCACCGACCAGGCCAGGGCCCGCTCCATGATCAGCAGCGCCAGTTCCTCGCGGCGCGACTCACTCAGTTTCTTGGAGTCGCGCAGGCCGGCGATGGGACGCGCCGGATCCAGGATCACCGCCGCAGCCACCACGTCTCCCGCCAGCGGTCCCCGGCCCACCTCGTCGACCCCGGCCAGGCCGGGACCGGAATAATCACACTGGAACAGGTCATCCATTGTCAGCCCCGCCGCGCCGCGACCAGCGCTGCCAGCGCACCGGCCGCGCACTCGCCGAATCCCCGGTTCAATTCCCGGTGTATATCCTCGAACGCCGCCAGCTGGTCTCTCGCCACCGCGCCGCCGGCCAGCAGCGGTTGCACCGCCGCCGCCATCGCCGCGGGGGTGGCCGCCCGCTGCAACAGCTCTGGCACCAGCGCGCGCCCCGCGAGGATGTTGGGCAGGGCCGCAAAGGGGGTTTTCACCAGCAGCCTCAGCAGCGCCCAGCTCAGCGCCCCCATGCGGTAGGCGACGACCATGGGCCGCTTCAGCAGGGCCGCCTCCAGGGTGGCCGTACCGGACGCCAGCAGCACCGCATCGCAGGCCGCCAGCGCCTCCCGGGCGCGACCCCGCACCAGGATGACACCCAGGGAGGGGTACGCCGCCAGCAGCTGGTCAAGTTCCGCCTCCCGCGCGGCACTGGCGGCCGGCATCACAAACGCGATACCCGGTTCCGCCTGCCGCAGCAGGGCGGCGGCCTGCAGGAACGGCGGCGCCAGCAGCCGCACCTCCCCGGCCCGGCTGCCGGGCAGCAGCGCCACTACCCTGGCGGCTGGAGGCAGGCCCAGCGACTGCCTCGCCGCCTCCCGGTCCGGCCGCAGCGGAATCTCGTCCGCCAGGGGATGGCCGACAAAGCACGCGGGTATGTCGTGTTGCCGGTAGATGGAGGTCTCGAACGGGAACAGGCACAGCATCAGGTCCACGGCGCGCTTTATCCCGCGCAGGCGCCCCCGGCGCCAGGCCCAGACCGAGGGGCTCACCAGGTGCGCGGTCGTCACACCCAGGGCGCGCAACTGTCGCTCCAGGCCCAGGTTGAAATCCGGGGAGTCTATGCCGAGAAAGAGGTCCGGCGGGCTGGTACTGAAGCGGTCGAATAGCGCCCGGCGAATACGCAGCAGCTCGGGTAGCCGCCGCAGGGGCTCGACGAAGCCCATCACCGAGAGGCGCTCCATCGGCACGATACTGTGCAGGCCCTGCGCCTCCATCAGCGGCCCGCCGATACCTTCGACAACGAGATCCGGAAAGCGCTGCCGCAAGGCCGCCAGCAGCCTCGCCCCGAGCATATCTCCGGAGGGCTCACCAGCGACCAAGCCGATACGCACTACCTTACGATACCGCGTTCCGACGCGTGCAGTGACTCGATCAACAGCCGCACTTCCGCAGAATCGGTGTTCAACTGTTCAAGGCGTTGCAGCGCGATATCCAGGGTAAAACCCTGTTTGTAGATGATTTTGTAGGCGCGCCGCAGTTCGCCGATTGCCTCGGCGGAAAAACCGCGCCGGCGCAGGCCTTCAGCGTTGATGGTCTTGGCCTGCGCGGGCGCTCCGCTGACAGTGACAAAGGCGGGGACATCCTTGCCTATGGCGGTGCCCATGCCGCTGAAACTGTGGGCCCCGATCTTGCAGAACTGGTGCACCAGGGTATAGCCACTGAGAATCGCCCAGTCCCCCACCCTGACGTGGCCGGCGAGCGCCACGTTGTTGACCAGCACGGTGTGGTCGCCAATGACGCAGTCGTGGCCTACATGGACTGCCGCCATCAGCAGGTTGTCGTTGCCAATGGTGGTTTCAGAACGGTCCTGCACGGTGCCGCGGTGTATGGTGACGCCTTCGCGAATCACGTTGTTGTCGCCGATCACCAGGAAGGTGGGCTCGTTCCTGTATTTCCGGTCCGGCGTCGCCTCACCGATACTGGAAAACTGGTAGATGTGATTGCCGGCGCCGATGCGGGCCGGCCCCTTGATGATGACGTGGGGTTCAATAGTACAGCCGGGGCCTATCTCCACGTCCGGGCCGATAAAGGTCCAGGGGCCGACCCTGACGTCCTGGGCCAGCTTCGCGCCGGGATCGACGATGGCCTGGTCGTGGATCATCCTATCTATCGGCGCAGAGTATCGTGGCTGAGGCCGCCAGCTCGCCATCCACATCGGAGCTGACCGCAAATTTGGCAATCCCACGGCGCTCGGACAGCAGCGTGGCGCGCAGCATTACCCGGTCGCCGGGCACGCAGGGGCGCTTGAAACGCAGCTCGTCGGCGGCGGCAAAATAGTAGATCGACCCGTCCTGGGGCGTCTTGTTCTTGGTCTTGAAACCGAGGATTCCCGCGGCCTGCGCCATTGCCTCAAGCAGCAAAACCCCGGGAAATATAGGCTTCCCGGGGAAATGCCCGTCAAAGTAGGGTTCGTTGATGCTGAGGTTTTTGAAGGCCACGATGGACTCCCCCGGAGTCAGCTCCACCACCCGGTCAACGAGCAGGAAAGGGTATCGATGCGGCAGGTACTTGCGAATTTCGTCGATATCCATCGTCATTCCTTGTCTGTTTGTTTGCCGCGGCTCTCCAGGGCGGTCAGCCGTTTTTGGATGGATTCCAACTGGGCGAAGCGCACTGCGTTGCGCTTCCAGTCACGCGTGTTCGTCATCGGGGTGCCGGACGAATAAGACCCGGGCCTGGTGATCGACTTGGTCACCATCGTCATCCCCGTCACGTGAACGTTATCGCAGATTTGCACATGGCCGACGACACCTACACCGCCGGCGAGGGTGCAATCGGCACCTATGATCGTGCTTCCTGCCAGACCTGTGCAACCGGCTATCGCGGTATTTTTGCCGATGCGACAGTTGTGGCCCACCTGCACCAGGTTGTCGATGATCGCGCCGTCGGCGATAACCGTATGACCGAGCGTGCCGCGGTCCACTGTCGTACAGGCGCCTATCTCCACCCGGTCACCGAGGCGCACCCCGCCCAGCTGGCAAACCTTCTCCCAGCCCTCGGGACCGGGCGCGAACCCGAAGCCGTCCGCGCCCAGCACGGCCTGGGCATGGATCACGCACCGCTCGCCCACCTGCACATCATGGTAAATCACCGCGTGCGGGAACACCCGGGTGCCAGCGCCCAGGCGGCTGTCATGGCCCAGATAGACCCCGGCGCCCAGCACCACATCGGCGCCCACCACCGCGCCCGCCTCCACCACCACGCCGGGGCCAATCGAGGCCGTGGGGTGAACATCCGCCTGCGGCGATACGACGGCGCAAGGGTGTACACCGGCCATCGGCCGCGGCGACTTGTCGAACAGGTGGGAAATGCGGGCGAACGCAACATACGGCGCCTCTGCAACCAGGCAGGCGACAGGGCAGCGTGGCACCAGGTCGGGATGCAGGATGACCGCTCCCGCCCGGGTGGCAGACAGTTGGGGAAGATACTTTTTGTTGGCGAGAAAGGCGATGTCACCGGCGCCAGCTTCCGCGAGGGTCGCTATGCCGGTGAGAACCGTGCCCGCTTCACCGGTGAACTTGAGACCGAAGCGGTCCGCCAGTTCAGCCAGCGAGTACATGCAGCCTCTACTTCTTCGCCGCCATCTGGTTGAGCTTGTCGGTCACCTTGGCGGTGATGCTGTAGCTAGCGTCCGCGTGGATGACCGCGCCCCGCTGCAACAGCAGTCCGATACCCTCGGTGGTGATGATATCCCGCAGCACCTCCTGCACCTTGGGTCCCAGCTCCTGCAACAGGGCCTGGGCAGCCGCCTGCTCGGTCTGCTGCACCTTGCCAACCACGTGCTCCAGATCGGCCTGTTTGCTGGCCAGCTTCTGGCGGGCAGCGGCCTGCTGGTCCTGGCTCATCACCGCGGCGTCTTTCTGGAACTTCTTGACCATTTCATCCATTTCTTTCTTCAGGCGCTCGAACTCCGCCTTGTCGGCCTTGAAATCGTCCTGGCTCCTGATTTCCTCCAGGCGTTTCTGGGCAACATCCGTCTGCAGGATGGCTTCCTGCAAATCGACGACAGCAATCTTGCCCTGGGCCCAACCCAGGGTAGGCAGCGCCAGGACCAGTACGGCAAATGTAAACTTGAGCAGCTTAGACACAGTTTTCTCCAGGAGATATCAAAGTACTAATTAAAAACCACGACCGAGTGTGAACTGGAACATTTCATCCTGGTCATACTCGCCTTCATTAAACGGCTTGGCCAGGCTGAACGTCAGCGGACCGAAACCGGTAATCCAGGTCAAACCAACACCGGCCGAATAGCGCAACTGGCCGAAATCGACATTATCACAGTTGAGCTGGGTGGGCCCGCAATCGGTGCTGAACACGTTGCCGGCGTCCAGGAAAAACGCGGTGCGCAGGCTGTTCTGGTCCTTGACGAAGGGCAGCGGGAAAATCAGTTCAACGCCGCCCACCACCAGCACGTTGCCCCCAAAGGGATCGCCGTTGTTCCTTGGCAGCTGCACGGACAGCTTGTCCGTTGACGGCA
>JAOUDU010000286.1 GCA_029859085.1 Gammaproteobacteria bacterium
AAGGTTTGCCCCCGGTACGACCTGGCCCAGGTTGGACTCATCGACATAGGCGCGGACATAGACCGTATCGGTCAAAGACAGGGTGTAAACAGGCATACCCGCGCTGACGATAGCCCCGGGCTCCCGCACCCGGGTGAGAACCACGCCGTTGTTCGGCGCCAGCAGTTCCGTGTCCTGCAGTTGGGTGGAGGCCTGCTCGCGCCGGGCCATGGCCCCTGCCAGCGCCGCCTCGGCGGCGGTGATATCTTCGGCGCGGGGCCCTTCGATTGCCAGCGCCAGCGCCTGGCGCGCGGCGGCGAGCCGGGCCGAGGCCTCATCCCTCTGTGCGAGGGCATTGTCCAGCAGCCCCTGGCTGCTGAGGCCCTTGCCGGTCAACTCGCGCTGGCGAACGTATTCCTGCTCGGCGTTTTTTAATGCTGCCCCGGCTTCGCTCACCTGGGCCCGGGCCTGCTGTATTTCCTGCGGCCGCGATCCGCTGCGCAGCACTGCCAGCCGCGCCTCTGCCTCGGCCATCCCGGCCTCGGCCAGCGCCAGGCCGTCCCGCAGGGGCTTGCTGTCGAGCTTGGCCAGCACGGTGCCGGCAGCCACCGCATCGCCCTCCTCAAAATTCATCTGCTCAAGACGGCCCGCCACCCTGAAGCCCAGCTGCACCTCGCGGATATCGACATTGCCATACAATGTCAGCCGGTCGTGCCCGCTACCGCGGGGCCAGAAAGTGTAGGCCGCAAAGCCCCCCGCGATGAGAACAAGCAGGATAACAATGCGCTTTTTCATGGTGCGGCGACCCCCTGGGAAAATTGTGATGCGAGCACGAGGTGAAACTGCCGCTTGATCGCGGCGATAGTCTCGGGACCGGGCGGACCCCAGTCCATGTAGCGAGTGGTGGTGCCGCGTGCGATGAAAAATATCAGTATCTGCCCGAGTATCATGAGCGTGCGGATGCGGCAGGTCTCTGAGGTTTGCTCCAGTCCGGAGGCCATCGCAACCAGGCGCGCAAGCAGCGCCAGCAGGCGCGAGAAAATGTTGTCGTACAGGAGCTGGAAAGCCTGGGTGGGGTCCTGTTGCTCGCGCAGGATCAGGCGCACCCAGCCGGCCGAGGAGGGATCGCCGATCATATTGGTGTAGACGTCGAAGATATCCAGCATCAGCCGCATGGCCAGGTCGCGGCGCTCCGCCGGATTGTCGGGAGCAGTGTCCAGGCAGCGCAGCACCTCGCCGGCAACCGGGGCCATGCGCAGTTGCATCTGGCTGACGATATGTTCGAAAACCCCCTGGTACAGGCCCTGCTTGCCGCCGAAATGGTAGCCTATCAGGGCCTGGTTGACCCCCGCCGCCCGGGCGATGGCCCTGGTGCTGGCGGCATCGAAGCCCGAGCGCCCGAACACATCAAGTGCTGCCAGCAAAAGGGCTTCGCGGGTCTGGTCGCCGCGGGAGGGGGGTTTCGGTTCCGTCATGGCAGCCCATATTAATCATTCGATTAATTTAGTCAAATGAATAATTTTGTGCCGACCCGATTGCTGCCGCGCCAGGTGCCCGGGAAACCGGACCGGGAGAAAAGCGGCCAGATCAGGTTTATGTAAACCACCGCTGTTTCTCCCGGGACAACGCAAAGGGCATACTGCCGCCTCAACCAGACCCGGGAGACACAACATGGGAACCTACGCATTGACCGGCGGCGCTTCGGGTATCGGCGCGTCGCTGGCAAAACTGTTGCGGGAACAGGGCGACAAGGTCATCAACGTGGATTTGAGGGATGCGGATGTCATCGCCGACCTGTCCAGCCCTGCCGGCAGGCAGGCGGCGATCACCGGGGTGCGGGCGCTGGCGCCCGAGGGCCTGGACGGGCTGGTTCCGCTGGCGGGGATCCCGGCGGGGGGCCCACCGGGGACCCTGATCACCGCGGTCAATTATTTTGGCACAGTGGAGGTTGTCGAGGGCCTGCGCGACCTGCTTGCCGACAAGCAGGGCGTCATCGTGCTGCTGTGCTCCAATTCGGCGCCGATGTCCTCCCCGGGGGGCCCGCTGCTCGACGCGCTGCTGGCCCATGATGAGCCCCTGGCTTTAAAGATAGCCGCCGAAAACGACGATGGCCTGCACTACATGGTGGGCAAGCGCGCCCTCGCCTACTGGATGCGCCGCAACGCCATGGCCTACGCCAGGGAAGGCATTCGGATGAATGCGGTGGCCCCCGGCCCGGTCAATACCCCGATGACCAAACCGCTGTTCGACAACCCCGAAATGGCGCAGATTATGAAGCACCTGATCGATGCCACACCGCTGGCCCGCGCCGGTGAACCGGAGGAAATCTCCAGGGTGATCCGCTTTCTGCTGGGCCCCGACTCCAGCTATATTTGTGGTTCGGTGCTCTATATCGACGGCGGTTACGACGCGGCCACCCGCACCGACCTGGTGTAGTTAACGACCAGGAGAACACGCACGGTGCAGCCGCAGATGAATACGCCATAACAACAAGAGATAACGGATGTTTATTGCCAGCACACGCCGGCTTGTTTCCCGCCACTGCGCGCTGGCGGTCATGGGGGCGGCTATTCTCGGACCCGGGCATGGCGCGCACCTCCAGGCCGAACCAGCCATTGCCGGGAGTGCTGTCGAACCGCCGTTCCAGCGCACCGAGCAGCGCGAGCCCTGCGCCGACTACCAGGCGACGGGGAAGCCACTGTTCGGCGACCTCCACGTACACACCAGCTACTCATTCGACTCCTATCTCTCCAGCCAGCGGAGGGACCCCTGGGACGCCTACGGGTACGCAAAGGGTAAGCCAATCATCCTGCCCGACGCCAACGGCGACCAGACGGTCGTGGCAAAGATTGGCCGGCCACTGGATTTCGCCGCGGTGACCGATCACGCCGAGTTCTTCGGCCAGATCAATGTCTGCACCCGGGACAGCAGCAAGCCGGGCTACTGGTGGCCCCACTGCATAATGACGCGGGCGCAGAATATCTGGCTGCAGCTGCTCTCGGCCAGCTGGTGGACGGACCTCGGTGGCCAGCTGGAGGACCCGCCGGAAGAATCCTTCGCCTGCACCCTGTCCGACTGCGACAAGGCCAATGCCGAGACCTGGCAACTGGTCCAGCAGGCGGCGCAAGACAATTACGATCGCAGTGCCGGCTGCGAGTTCACAACCTTCGTGGCCTACGAGTACACCGAGGCCTTCGACCAGAACAACATGCACCGCAATGTCATCTTCCGCAACAACCGTGTCGCCCGGTCACCGGTCACGGTTTACGACACGGGCCGCGGCAGCTTCCCCAGCCTGTGGCGGCAGCTGCGCGAGCGCTGTACCGACCTCGACAATGGCTGCGACGTGATGGCGATTCCCCACAACTCCAATCTCTCCGGCGGCCGTATGTTCAACGACCCCAAATCCCCGGAGGAGCTGGAAAACCGCCTGTTCTTCGAGCCGGTGGTGGAGCTGGTGCAGCACAAGGGCGCCTCCGAGTGCCGCTACGACCGCCTGCGGGGCATGGGGCTGGATACCGTCGACGAGCAGTGCGACTTCGAGCAGATCGCCGCCGACAACCTCAACATGCTCGGGTCGGTACACGGCGTCGTGCGCACCGAGCGCGCCAACCCGGTTCCCCTGGAGAAGTTTGCCCGCCGCAATATGGTGCGCAACGCACTCAAGGACGGGTTGTTGCTGGAGGACAAGCTGGGCACCAACCCCTTCGTGATGGGTTTTATCGGCAGCACCGACACCCACAGCGCGGCGCCCGGCAGCGCCGAGGAGGACAACTATGTGGGGCACCTGGGCCGGCGTGACTCCCAGTACAACAACGTGCAGGATCACTTCTCATCCAACCCCGGCGGACTCGCGGTGGTCTGGGCCCAGGAGAATTCCCGGGACAGCATCTTCGAGGCCATACGACGCAAGGAAACCTACGCCACCAGCGGCACCCGCCCCGTGGTGCGCTTCTTCGCCGGCGACCTCGACCCGGGCCTGTGCGAATCGCCGGATATGATCGGGCAGGCCTATGCCCGGGGCGTCCCGATGGGGGGCGTGATTAGCGCCGGTGACAAGCCGCCCCGCTTCCTGGTCAACGCGCAGAGAGATGCCGGGACACGGCAATCCCCCGGCACTGACCTGCAGCGGGTACAGATCGTCAAGGGCTGGGTGGATGCTACCGGCAAGGCCAGGGAAAAGGTATTCGATATCGCCGGTTCCGCCGACAACGGCGCCACCGTCGACCCGCAAAACTGCGCCCGGGTCGGCAGGGGCCTGCGGCAGTCCTGCACCGTGTGGGAAGACCCTGAGTTCAATGCCGCCGAGGATTCCTTTTATTACGTGCGGGTCCTGGAAAACCCCACCTGCCGCTGGAGCACCCTGCAGTGCCAGGCCGCCGGCGTGAACCCGTTTGCAAAGGATTGTGAGGCGCAGGCCCGCGTGGCCACCACCTGGGCCCGGGACGATGGCGCATCGGGCGACGTCTACGGCAAATGTTGTACCGATCCAAAAAAAGAGGCGTTCTACTCACCGCTGATCCAGGAACGGGCATGGACGTCGCCGATCTGGTACAGACCGTGATCGCCGCCAGGTACCGGCCGAATGAATTCGGCCCTACAAAACCATGTCATGAACCCCGTAGTACCGGCCGAATTCATTCGGCCAGCACCCGCGTCATGAACCCAGTAGGGCCGAATTCATTCGGCCGGTACCTGGCGGCCGGTCTGCGACTGCGCGCCGAAGTGGTGGCTGGCGCGGCTGTGCCCTGGAGGTTGATCCAGCCTATTCGTCCCTGAGCCGTACCGGGCCGA
>JAOUDU010000287.1 GCA_029859085.1 Gammaproteobacteria bacterium
GTGTACCTCCTCGAGCAGGCGTTGCTTGAGTGCCTTGTGCACGCTCCAGTAGTGGTAGTTCGGTATCTCCTCCAGCCGCTCCCAGTACTCCTCGTTCAACAGCTCATTGCGCCAGTCATCGAAGCGAAGGTCGAACAGGCTGACCCACTCCCTCGCCAGGAAGGTCTGCAGGTGCACGCCGTTGGTGATATGGGTTATGGGATTCTCGCGGAAGGGAATCTGCGGCCACAGGGCCGCCTCCATCTCCGACGCCACCAGCCCGTGAATACGGCTCACGCCGTTGTGAAAGCGGGTGCAGCGCAGGGCCAGGCACGTCATATTGAAACCGTTGCCGGAGTTGAGGCCAAGCTGGTAGACCTGCTCAAAATCCAGGCCCAGGTCCCGGACGGCCGGGCCCAGGTACTTCTCCACCAGGTGCCGGTCGAAAATATCGTGCCCGGCTGGCACCGGCGTATGGGTGGTGAACACGGTACCGGACGCCACCAGCTCCATCGCGCTGTAGACATCCAGGCCCTCGCGCATGCGGAACGCGCAGCGCTCGAGCAGCTGGAACGCGGCATGGCCCTCGTTGATATGCCACACCGTCGCACGCAGGCCCAGTGCCCGCAGCGCGCGCACACCACCGACGCCGAGCACCAGTTCCTGCTGCAGGCGCATTTCCCGGTCGCCGCCGTAGAGCTGGTGGGTGATCGCCCGGTCCTCCGGCGTGTTTTCAGGCAGGTTGGTGTCCAGCAGGTATAAAGTGATGTGGCCCGCCTTCGCGGTCCACACCCGCACCTTCAGTATGCGTCCGGGAAACTCGATATCGAGGGTCAGGTGCTGGCCGGTCTCGGTCAGGGTCGGCACCACCGGCAGGTCGTGGGGCTGGGAGCGGGTGTGGCTGACCTGCTGCTGGCCGTGGCCGTCGATGGTCTGGGTGAAGTAACCCATCTGGTAGAGCAGGCCGATGGCGACGAAGGGCAGCCCCACGTCGCTGGCGGCCTTGCAGTGATCCCCCGCCAGTATTCCCAGGCCGCCGGAATAGATCGGGAAGCTCTCATGAAAACCGAATTCCAGGCAGAAATAGGCAATCAGGTCTTCATCGGGGTCGAACAGGGAGGTCAGCTCCGGCCGGCCGCGGTGCTCGATGTAGGCGTCGTAGGCCGCGGTAACCCGTCCGTACTCCTCCATGTAGGAGCGGTCGTTCAAGGCCTCGTCGAGACGTTGCTGGGAGACCCGCCGCAGGAAGGCCTTGGGGTTGTGGTCACAGCTGTCCCATACGCGCCGGTCGAGGCGGTGGAACAGGGAGCGAATGGATCGGTCCCAGCTGTACATAAGGTCGTTGGCCATGTCCTGCAGGCGCTCGAGCTCGGGTGGGACGCGGGGCTGGATTTCAAGGGGAAACTGCGAACCGGGCATAAGTTCTTCTAACCTCAGGATTAAACGGGTGCGGTGTATAACTGCATGTAGCGATTTGCGCGGCGCTGCCAGGAAAAGTCCTGGGCCATGGCGGCCAGCTGTACCTGGCGCCACTGCCGCTGGTCATACCATAGCGCGACGGCGCGCTGCAGGGTAGCCAGTAATTCAGCCGGGTCCGGGCGCTCGAACACAAAGCCGGTGGCAGTGCCGTCGGCAAGGGTCTGCGGGTTGCTGTCGACCACGGTATCCGCGAGCCCACCCACGGCCCGCACCAGCGGCAGGGTGCCGTAGCGCAGGCTGTAGAGCTGGTTGAGGCCGCAGGGTTCAAACAGGGACGGCATCAGGAAGATATCGGCCGCCGCCTCGATCCGGTGGGCCAGGGATTCGTCGTAGGCCAGAGCCACCGCCATCGCATCGGGGTGTGCGGCCGCGGCCGCCTGCAACTGCCGCTCATAACGGTGCTCACCGGTGCCGAGCACCACCAGCTGGACCCCGCTGGCAAGGATCTCGCCCAGCACCGGCAGGATCAGCTCGAGTCCCTTCTGTTCCACCAGGCGCCCGACCAGCCCCACCAGCGGGCGGTCCGCCGCGGGCGCCAACCCCAGGGTGGCCTGCAGGGCGGCCTTGTTGAGAGCCTTGTCCTGCAGCGACTGCGGGGTGTAGCGCTGTTCCAGGAAGGGGTCGGTTGCCGGGTTCCACACCTGGCTGTCGATGCCGTTGAGTATGCCCACCAGTCGCTCCCGGCGCTGGCGCAGCAGGCCTTCCAGCCCCATGCCCCCGGGCGAATCGCAGATTTCCAGGGCATAGGTGGGGCTGACCGTGGTGATGTAGTCGGCATAAACCAGCCCGCCCTTGATGAAGCTGCACTGGTTGTAGAATTCCAGCGCGCTGTCGCTCCAGAAATGTGCCGGCAGGCCCAGGCGATCGAAGGTCGCCCGGTCAAACAAACCCATATGGGCCAGGCTGTGGACAGTGAACACGGTGCGCGGTCGCCGCTCGCTGAGGTGGGTGAGGGCGATGGCAGGACCGGTATGCCAGTCGTTGCAGTGCAGTACATCCGGGCGCCAGTCCAGCCCGGCCTGCCCGGTCGCGATCGCCGCGGCGACCCTGCTGAGCAGGGCGAAGCGATCGGCATTGTCCGGCCAGGGATTGCCCTGGGGGTCATGGTAGGGATTGCCCGGCCGGTGGGAGAACAGCGGATGCTCCAGCAGCCAGGTTTCCAGTTTCGTGCCCGGCAGGTAGGTGCTGAGAATGCGCAGCTGCATTCCCTCCACCTCCATGTGCGCCACCAGGGCGGGGGGGCCGATGGCTTCCAGCACATGCTGGTAGGCCGGCAGCAGCAGGCGCACATCCATGCCCTGCTGCCTGAGCACTTCCGGCAGGCTGCCGGCGACATCCGCCAGGCCGCCGGTCTTGATCAGGGGGTAGGCCTCACTGGCGACAAACAACAGGCGCTCCACTTACACCTCCGCCGACAACTTCAGCACCAGTGCCCCCAGGGGAGGCAGGGTCAGGCTGATGGAGTTGCGTCGCCCCATCCAGAATACACCCTGGCTGGCGACATCCGGCCCGTTACCCACATCACTGCCGCTGTAGAAGCGGGAATCGGAATTCAGCACTTCCCGGTAACGCCCCGCCCGCGGCACGCCGATGCGGTAATCGGTGCGCACCACCGGGGTGAAATTGAGTACCACGACATGGAAATCGCTGCCGTCCCAGCGCAGGTAACTCAGCACCGACTGGGTGGAGTCGTGGCAGTCGATCCACTCGAACCCGGCGCCGTCGAAACCGTGGCGGTGAAGGCTGGGCTCCGCGCGGTAAAGCCGGTTGAGGTCACCCACCAGCTGCTGCAGGCCCCGGTGCGGCTCCCGCTCCAGCAATTCCCAGGACAACTGCCCCTGGTGGCGCCACTCCCCCGGCTCCCCCAGCTCACAGCCCATGAACAGCAACTTTGCCCCGGGATAGGTGTACAGGTAGGTGTACAGCAGGCGCAGGTTGGCAAAGCGCTGCCACTCGTCCCCGGGCATTTTGCCCAGCAGCGAGTGCTTGCCGTGCACCACCTCGTCGTGGGAGAAGGGCAGCAGGAAATTCTCGGTGAAAGCGTACATCAGGCCGAAGGTGAGCTGGTCGTGATGGTACTGCCGGTACACCGGTTCGTGCGCCATGTAATCGAGGGTGTCGTGCATCCAGCCCATATTCCACTTGATCGAGAACCCGAGACCCCCCACCCAGGTGGGGCGGGTCACCTGGGGCCAGGCGGTGGATTCCTCGGCGATGGTCAGCGTGCCCGGATGGCTGCCGTGGGTGAGGGCATTGAGTTCCCGCAGGAAATCGATGGCCTCGAGGTTTTCCCGGCCGCCGTAGCGATTGGGCTCCCACTCCCCGGCCTTGCGCGAGTAATCCAGGTAGAGCATGGATGCGACCGCGTCCACCCGCAGGCCGTCCAGGTGGAACTCCTCCAGCCAGTAGTTGGCACTGGCCAGCAGGAAGTTCCTGACCTCGTTGCGGCCGTAGTTGAAAATAAGTGTGCCCCAGTCGGTGTGCTCGCCGCGGCGCGGGTCCTCGTGCTCGTACAGGGCGGTGCCGTCGAAGCGCGCCAGGGCGTGGGCATCCCGCGGGAAGTGGGCGGGAACCCAGTCCAGGATCACGCCGATACCGCGACTGTGCAGGTGGTCGATAAAAAAACGGAAATCATCCGGGCTGCCAAAACGCGCGGAGGGGGCGAAATAGCCGGTGGTCTGGTAGCCCCAGGAGTCGTCCAGGGGGTGCTCGGTGACAGGCAGCAGTTCCACGTGGGTGAAACCCAGCCCCGTCACGTAGTCCGCCAGCAGCGGCGCCATGTCGCGAAAATTCAGGAAACCGCCGTCGGCCCCGCGGCGCCAGGAGCTGGGATGGAACTCGTAAATCGAGATCGGGGCGTGCTGCCAGTCCCACCTGGCACGATCGGCCAGCCACTGCTGGTCACTCCACTGGAAGTCGCTGGGCGGGCTGACAACAGCAGCCGTTGCGGGCCGCAGTTCAAAGCGGTTGCCATAGGGGTCCGCTTTGAGCTGCAGCCTGCCCCGGGCATCACGCACTTCGAACTTGTACTTCTCACCCGGGGAGAGGCCGGGGATGAACAGTTCCCAGACGCCGCTCAGGCCCCGGGCCCGCATCGCGTGGCGCAGGCCGTGCCAGCGGTTGAAATCGCCCACCACGCTGATCCGCTCGGCGTTGGGCGCCCAGGTGGCGAAGCGCACGCCGCGCACGCCCTCGTGCTCACAGCAGTGCGCGCCCAGCACCCGGTAAATATGGTGATGCCTGCCCTCGCTGAACAGGTGCAGGTCGAGATCGCCGACGGTGGGGCCGAACCGGTAGGGGTCCTCC
>JAOUDU010000288.1 GCA_029859085.1 Gammaproteobacteria bacterium
CATCGACCCGCCACACTTCGCTGTCGAGGTTATTAAATTCATTGCCGGAACGGGGATTCACGAAGGGATTGTTACCGCCCGAGGGGTCGGAGTCGACATTGTCATAGAAACCATCCCGCTTGCCATACAGGTACGCGGCGCTGGCGCGAAAACCACCCAGCGTGCCGGTATCAAGGCGCAGCTTGCCCTGCGTGTACCCCTCGCTACCAACACCTGCGTCGGCCTGGCCGCCGGCCTCCTCCGACGGCAGCCGGGTGATCAGGTTGATCGCGCCACCCACGGTATTCTTGCCATAGAGCGTGCCCTGCGGACCGCGCAGAACTTCCACCCGCTCCAGTTCGGCGATCTCGAAAATGCCACCGAGGTTTTTACCCAGGAAAACACCGTCCAGGTAAAGCCCCACCACCGGTTCCCAGGTTATCGCCGGGTTGATGGTGGAGGCGCCACGCATGGAGATGGTTGCACCGCTGGTTCCGCCGGGAGAATTGGCTATCTGCATATTGGGGACAAACAGTGCCAGGTCTTTCACATCAGCGATGCGCCGGGTATCGATCTCCATCTTGTTGAAAGCGGTAACCGCTATGGGAATATCCTGGAGCGATTGTTCACGCTTTTGCGCGGTTACCGTCACTTCTTCCAGCTGCGCCGAGGCATGGCCGGCTGCCAGCCCGGTTGCCAACAACACTGCCAGGGGCAGGTGCTTGCGGGTGAATTTGTTTGACATGACTATGCTCCTTTTATTATTGATATCGGCAGCAATAAAACGCTGCCCCGGAATACTTCCCGGTCCCGATTATAAGCCAATCTCCCGATCTTTCAGCCATGAATTTGCCGACATAATCCGGCTCTTGCGCACAGTTCAGTATGGCAGAGTGAACCGCCCGTGCGGCGCAGCCCAGCTGCAGCAACTGGACAGCACCGCCGGCGGTTTCGCCTGTTTCGCCTATTTCGCGTTAGCGGCCGCGAAAGCGGCCAGTTGCTCCGCGGTCGCCTCGGCCTGGTACTGGTCCTTCCACTGCTGGTAGGGCATGCCGTAGACCAGCTCCCGGGCCTGGTCGTAATCCACCGGGACGCCCTCTGCCTCCGCCGCTGCCATGTACCACTTGGAGAGGCAGTTGCGGCAGAACCCCGCCAGGTTCATCAGCTCGATATTCTGCACATCCTTGCGACTGTCCAGGTGCTCCAGCAGGCGCCGGAACACGGCCGCCTCTATGTTGGTTGTTGCCGTGTCAGCCATAAAAAGTATCTCCTGTTAAACCCGCCGGCAACCTGCGTTATACCGGCATATACTCGCCGCCATTGACATCCAGCGCGGCGCCGGTGACCACACTGGCGTAATCCGAAGCCAGAAATACCGCCGCCTTGGCACACTCACCGTCGTCGGGTATCACCCCCAGCGGAATATTGCGGGTGACTTCCGCCACAAGCTCCTCCTGTGACTTGCCCGACTGGCTTGACTGCCAGGCAAAATAGCCCTCCACCGCCGGGCCCCACATCCAGCCCATATGGCAGCTGTTGACCCTTATCCCGTGCCGGCCCAACTCCAGGGCCAGATGCTTGGTGGCGCTGCGCAGGGCGGACTTCGAGGCGCCGTAGCCACCCTGGGTTGCCAGGGGTTTGTGCTCGACCATGGTCGCTATCATCACGATGGCGCCGCCTCCGGCGGCAATCATCGCGGGCACACAGGCCTGGGTAAGCTGCATGGTGCCGAAGAAATTCACATCCATTGCCCGCCGCCAGCCATCGAGATTGGCCTGTGCTATCGGCTCGAAACTGCCGGGATCATAGGCGCTGTTGAACAGCACATCGATGCGACCGAATGCCTGCAGCGTCGCGTCCGCCAGCGCCTGGCACTGGGCGGCATCGGCGATGTCGGTGGCCACCTTGAGCACTTTCGTACCCAGGCCCAGGGCCTTGATATCCTGCTCTGCGGCATCCAGTTTTTGCGCGGTGCGCGCGGCCAGGACCACTGCCTCCGCACCCTCCCGGGCCGCCAATACCGCGAGCTCCTGCCCCAGGCCGGGACCGATACCGGACACAATCACCACCTTGTCTTGCAATAACATCGTGTGTTTCTCCTTGTTTGACTGGTCGAATAAATTCGACCCTACAAATAACTCACATCCCTCTCCAGGGTCGAAGGGCCTACCCTGATTTATCCGGTAATTATTCGACCAGCCGGGCCGTCAGGCGTATTGCAACGCCACCCGCTCGCTGCCGACGCAATCGCGCAGTTCCTGCAACAGCTCGTCGCTCGGCAGGACCTGCCAGCGCTCGCCGAGCCTGACCCGGGCCACGCCACCCGCCTGGTGATAGATCAGGGATACCGGGCAGTGACCGCCCCCGGCGCCCGCCAGGGTTTTCTCCAGCCAGTCGGTGAGCTGCGCATCGAGCATCTCGTCGCTGACCTCGATCGTGAGCTCCGAGGCGTAATCCTGGCGCGCCTGCAACAGGCTGCGCACGCTGCGCGCGCGCATGCCAAGCCCGCCGGAGTAGTCGTCATGGGCGACCGAGCCCTCGACGATAACAATATTATCCTTGGCGAGCAGTTCCCTGTGCTCGGCGTAGGTATCGGCGTATACCGTGACCTCGATGCGCGCCGTGCGATCGTCCAGCTGCAGTATCGCCATGGTGTCGCCGCGTTTGGTTTTCATCGTGCGGCTGGCGACAATCAGGCCGGCCAGGAACTGGTTGCCCTGCTTGTCCGGTCGCACCTCGGCAATGCGGGTTGGCGCAAACTTGCGCACCTCGCTCTCGTACTCGTCTATGGGATGACCGGTGACGTACAGGCCGAGGGTCTCCTTCTCCCCCGCCAGTCGCTGTTTGCCGGGCCAGGGCCGGGCCTGGCGGAAGGGACCGTAGACGTCGCCCGGCCCCCTGCCCTGGCTGGGGACGACATCGCCAAAGAGGTCTTCCATGCCGCTGTCCCGGTTGCTGGCGCTCTGTTCGGCCGCTTTGAGCGCATCGTCCAGCGCTGCCATCAGCACCCAGCGGTCCTCGCCCAGCGAGTCGAAGGCGCCGGCGCGGACCAGGGCCTCGATGGCCCGGCGGTTGACCTTGCGCGGGTCGGTGCGGGAGCAGAAATCGAACAGGTCCAGGAACGGGCCCCCGAGCTTCCTGGCGGCGAGCATATTCTCGATCGGGCCCTCCCCCAGTCCCTTGATGGCGCCGAGGCCGTAGATGATCTCGTTGTGGGCGTTGACGGTGAACATATACTGCCCCTCGTTCACGTCCGGCAGCTTGAGGGTGAGCTTCATCGCCCGGCACTCTTCCACGAATACCACGATCTTGTCGGTATTCGTCAGTTCCGAGCTCATCACCGCCGCCATGAAGGGCGCCGGGTAGTGGGACTTCAGCCAGGCAGTCTGGTAGGACACCAGCGCGTAGGCGGCGGAATGGGATTTGTTGAAACCGTAACCGGCGAATTTCTCCACCAGGTCGAAAATCCTGATGGCCAGGTCGCCGTCGACGCCCTTGGAGCGCGCACCCTCCTCGAACACCGCGCGCTGCTTCGCCATCTCCTCGGGTTTTTTCTTGCCCATGGCCCGGCGCAGCATATCCGCGCCGCCCAGGGTGTAGCCCGCCAGTTCCTGGGCAATCTGCATCACCTGTTCCTGGTACAGGATGATGCCGTAGGTGGGTTCGAGAATCGGCTTGAGGCTCTCGTGCTGCCACTGGGCGTCCGGGTAGGAGATCGCCTCCCGCCCGTGCTTGCGGTTGATAAAGTTGTCCACCATGCCCGACTGCAGCGGGCCGGGCCGGAACAGCGCCACCAGCGCGATGATGTCCTCGAAACAGTCCGGCCGCAGGCGCTTGATCAGGTCCTTCATGCCGCGGGACTCCAGCTGGAATACCGCCGTTGTTTCCGCCGACTGCAGGAGTTTGAAACTGGCCTCGTCCTGCAGCGGGATCTGGGTGATGTCCAGCGGCGCCTCGCCCTGCTCGCGGCGCACGGCATTGATAATTTTTACCGCCCAGTCGATGATCGTCAGGGTGCGCAGGCCGAGGAAGTCGAACTTGACCAGCCCGGCGTCCTCCACGTCCCCCTTGTCGAACTGGGTGACGAGGCCGCCACCGGTCTCGTCGCAGAACAGGGGCGAAAAATCCGTCAGCTTCGAGGGCGCGATGACCACGCCCCCGGCATGCTTGCCGACGTTGCGGGTAATACCCTCCAGCTGCACCGCCATATCCCAGATCTCCTGGGCCTGGGGATCGTCCCGCAGGAAGTCGCGCAGGGGCTCCTCCTGCTCCAGCGCCTTCGCCAGGGTCATGCCCACCTCGAAGGGGATCATCTTGGACAGCTTGTCCGCCAGGCCGTAGGACTTGCCCTGCACCCGGGCCACGTCGCGCACCACCGCCTTGGCGGCCATGGTGCCGAAGGTGATGATCTGGGAGACCGCCTCCCGGCCGTAGGCATCGGCCACGTAGTCGATCACGCGGTCCCGCTTCTCCATACAGAAATCCACGTCGAAGTCCGGCATGGATACCCGCTCGGGATTGAGAAAGCGCTCGAACAGCAGGTCGTATTCCAGCGGGTCGAGATCGGTGATCTGCAGGGCGTAGGCCACCAGTGAACCGGCGCCGGAACCGCGCCCGGGCCCCACCGGGATATCGTGTTCCCTGGCCCAGCGGATGAAGTCCATCACGATCAGGAAATAGCCGGGAAAACCCATCTGGATGATCGTGTCCAGTTCGAAGTCGAGCCGCGCCCGGTACACGGCCTGCTGTTCGGCAAAATCGCCGGCGGCGGGGTCGAGCAGCA
>JAOUDU010000289.1 GCA_029859085.1 Gammaproteobacteria bacterium
TCATTTGGCGGTTCTCCAATCGCTGGCCCGGCAGACGCCGGGTCACAAGGCCCTTACAGTTATAACAGCGGTGGCGCTAGAGTTTCAAAAAATAGGGCAAGGCCATCAGTGCGCAGCCCACGGCGACCATCGCAAGTGCGCTGTCGACAAAATAGGTATAACTCATCAGGGCCACCCCGGCCAGCAGCGCGACCTTGTGGTCCTGCCGCCGGCCATAAATGAAATATCCCAGCCCGATCGAGCCAAACAACAGGCTCCACAATATTGTCGCCGTACTGTCCAAACATCCTCCTGGAAAATTATCACACCCTGCGTGCGGGTCTTTCGAAAAATCGCGATGCCCCGCAAAGCAGTGGTCAACCCCGCAGGGAGCGGCTGCGATCCATTGCATCGGCCAGCAGGGTGGAACCGGCTTCCCTCAGCTTGGCGGCTACCTGCCGCTGATCCTGCTCCGGGCGGTTCTGGCCCAGCTTGTACTTGCACTGAATTTCTGTAACTGCAATGTCTATTCCGACTATCGCCTCAAGCATCCGGCTTTCGTAGCTTGCCTGCCAGGGCCTGGCAAACCCCGACTCATACCTGTCGGCAAGGGTTTCAACCAGCTCTCCCAGCCTGACGGGATCGCTGAAGGTCGAGCATTGCCCATAGACATGTACCGCCTGGTAATTCCAGGTGGGCACACCCGGCGCGCTGTACCAGGATGGCGAGACATAGTCATGGGGCCCCGCGAAAGTGGCGAGCACTAGTTGGCCCCCGATCTCGTTGTGCTGCGGGTTCTGCCTGGCCACATGGGCAATAAGGCGTGAGCCGTCACCGGAAACCAGAAACGGCAGGTGCGAACAAAAGGGCTTGCCATCGACGGTGGAAATAAGCTGACCGAACGCGTTGGCCTCCAGGAAGGACACTATTTCCAGCCGGTCGGTTACTGCAAAATGCCTGGGTATATACATGGACTCTGCGACCCTCAGCGGCGTTCCGGGGCTATCGCTTTCAGGCGATCGCTGAACTGCCTGATCTCGTCTTCACTGTACTTCGCGTGAACCCGCCGCGTCGATGCCGGCTGCTGCCCAAGGCTTACGCCGGGCCTGTATTCCGCCCGGGGACGAACCGGTCTCGCCACAAGACCGCCCCCGCAGTTCGGGCAAACATTACCCAGCACATTCTGGACGCAGTCAGCACAGAAGGTGCACTCGTAGGAGCAGATACGGGCCTCGCCCGAATCGGGCGGAAGGTCCCGGTCGCAGGCCTCACAATTGGGACGAAGTTCCAGCATAGTCAACCGCTCCAGGTTATCGCAGCGCCAGGCGCACGCCCTGCACTCCGGGCTCCCGCGACCCGAAGCCTCAGCCGTGAATGGCCCGCTCCCTTGCATCCCGCTCCAGGTCGGGGTCTGCAATACACCCAACAGCCTCGATCCGGGCTATATAATCCTCCGGCAGGGAGGACTCCCTGGCGCCGACAAGAACATGGCGCAGGTACCAGCAATAGGGCTTCAGCTGCGAATCCATCGACGTTGCATAGTATGTCGTAGCGTCGGTCACCGCGCCATGGTCATAAACCAGCTCAACGCTTTTTTGCGCGTAACCACTGCCGAGGCCCTCGGCCCGGTCCAGGGCCGGCTTGTCGGTTTCCGAAATTTCAAACAGCGCCCCGAAGATGACGTTGCCGGCAGCCGCGCATTGATAGGCATCGCATTTGCCCGAACCGTCATGACTCCTCTTGTGAAAGCGCAGCTGATGGCCATGGAGTGCGCAGGTGCCGAGCCTCCGCGCACTCGGCGCCCTCCCTCGAAGACGGGCTATCGACATATTTGATCCGTAGGCGAAGTAGCGCATCTCTACCTCCAGGAATCATCCGGCCATGACGATGCTGAGCCTGCGCATTATCTCTTCTTTCGCGAGGCCCTGTATTTCCATGACCTTCTGCGGGGAGCCGGCGCCACTCACTATTCTGGCAGAGCCCGCCGGCAGGTCGAGCGCCCTGGCCAGCAGCGCCTCGACGGCGGCGTTGGCCCTGCCTTTTTCCGGTGGCGCCGAGATTCGCACTTTCAGCATCTCGCCCAGCCAGCCGCCAATTTCCGAGCGGGAGGCCCCCGGGACCACCTTTAATTTAAGCTTTACCGACAACTTGCCGCCCGGGCTGCCGGACTTGCTTATTGATGTGGCCACGGCAGTTCGCTTATGGCCATATCAGCCAAGGGTCCCGGGGTTGAGTTGCCACATCGCGCAGGTGAGCACCGACGCAAAACTCACCCACAGCAGGTAGGGTAGCAGCAGCCAGCCGGCCAGCGCCCGCAGGCGATAGAAGGCAACCAGGTTTGCCACGATAAGGAGCCACAATAGCAGTATCTCAGCCAGGGCGAGCGCACCCAGGTGCCAGACAAAGAACAGCCAGGTCCAAAGCGAATTGAGCACCAGTTGAACCAGGAAGAGCGCCAGCGCCCCGCTGGCCGCGCGATACCCGTCGATGCGCCACACGAGCCAGGCGGCAACTCCCATCATAATGTAGAGTACCGTCCAGACCGGGCCGAATACCGAAGCCGGCGGGGCCCATGCCGGCTGCACCAGCTGCGTGTAGAAAGAGCCGGCATTCACCGAGGCGATGGCGCCAACAGCGGCGGCGATAAACGTGACGGCCAGCCAGGCCGCGAGGCCGAGAACCTGTTTAGACACTGATGAATTACGCATGGTTTCTTCCTGCTACAAGACGGCTATACACTTCGAGTTACCTTCAATTCAGCTGACCCCGTCACGCCCTGGCCAGGCGCAGCCCGCCGGGCGACCGCACCGGGCCTTGTCAGGCGCCGTAGTGAGCAAAGGCCGATGATACCCTGCCGGATACGCCGAAGTGAAACACCTCGGCAGACAGCCCCCTCACCCCGTTGTATATGATAGTGACGCTGTCGACACCGACCATCACATGCTTCTGGTCAAAGTGCAGCTCAGGGTACCTGGCCAACGCCCTGCCCCAATACAAGGAGACAAGTTCCTTGCCCTTGAGCCTGCCGGAGGGCTCTCCCATGGTCTGGATTATCACGGGGGAGGACATCTCAAAATCATCCTCATAGTGGGAAAGTATCCGCTCCAGGTCGTGGGAGTTCCAGGCATCGATCCATTCCCGGGCGAATTCCTGTGCCTGCTCAGGCGTCAGCATGACCCGCTCCTTAAAGTGGTGACAGTCGTTGCAATTACCCGCCAGTGCGCCAGTTTTACCGGGAACGGGACCGACGCGTTCGCCGGACTGGTGGACGGCAATCGCGTCATAGCGATGTTCGCATGTTTTTCAGGCAATTGCGGCAGTATACGACGCTTGTAAATCGTCTCAGCTTTTGCACCGTTGAAGTAAACTGCCTTGATATCCGGATGCCCTGAAAGGAATCGCTCGAAATCATTCGTTATCATCGAGGACTCCACTATGTCGGAATCCATGCTGCTGCTCCGGGTGCAGGCCTTGAGCACATCCCACAGGGCAATCCTTGATCGTATCAACATTTGACAGCGCGCACCGTAGGGTAATTCCTCGGGAAACCCCAATACTGAAGCCATGATTCTCCAGAAATAATTGCGCGGGTGCGCATAGTACTGGTTTTCAGCCAGGGAGACTTTTCCAGGCATCGAGCCAAGAATAAGGGTCACTGCGGACGAGTCCTCTATAGGCGAAAAACTATGGAGATATGTCATGACGGCAAACAGGCCCGGTGAATTCCGGTCCGCGCCGCCATGCGTCTACTGCAATGAATCCATGCCATTAAAAGGGCTGGCATCGGTGCGCAGCTATAAATTCGCATGATAGACCTGCTCAATACTGGAAAAGGTTGATAGAAATGGTAGAGCAACTGCTTCCATTCCTGATATCGGGCGGATTGACGAAAACCGATCTCGTGATCCTCCAGGCTTTGCCAGCGCACGAGGAGAACGGACCTGACGAGCCCGGACAGTTCGGGGTGATGAACGCCTTTGAGTCGCACAGTATTCTCCCCGCCTTTTCCAGACTACAGCCTGTTCAGATGGTTGGCTTCTCAAGCTCCTGAATCAAATAACCCAATTCCTCAAATTTTCCCGAGAACAGGTTATGAGCATCAGACAAACCGCGATTATAGAAGTATGGCCCAATCTCTTCACAGAGGAATTCAAGCAGAAATTCCGCCTCGAAAGCGCCAATCTCCTGATCGAACTCATCGTGGAAGTAGGTTTTTATTTTGCCTGTGATTCTGTCGAGTTCATCTTTCGAAAATTTAATATCGCTCATCATATTCCTCTACGCACACAACGCATCGAAATCCGGCGCAATATTGCAGCATCCGACCGCGACGGAATACCTTCAGTGAGCATGAGTACTACCAAAGCCACAAATAAACCTACAGAAAATAAAATTCAGGCCGCAAGTACCGGGCTTTGAAGTTTTACCCCCAAGCCACCATTTAAAGCAGCCATGACGGGAATGCCCACACCGGCACATAGCATGATTAATGCATGATTTATGGAACTGCTCATAATATCTACTCTGGCACTCCAATAAATTCGACTCGAAAACCGCCAGGCTCATAACGAATCATATGTTTTGCGGGGCGATCTCCTGCCAACTCAGGGCCGAGTTCAATGTTTACATCGGCTATATCTTGCAATTTTTCATAAGGCGAGGTTAGTTCTTCTTCAGACCCAATTGACAACGCTACATGGTGCAAGTCAACATTATCGCGACGATCAAATGCATTCGACTCGCCAGAAACTTGCCACAGAGTAAA
>JAOUDU010000290.1 GCA_029859085.1 Gammaproteobacteria bacterium
GCTCGGCGCCCGTTACGGCAGCGAGGACAAGACCTTCGAGGCCACCTGGGCGTCACAGGTCGGTGACCCGGCCAACGACCTGGATTTCACCAAGGCGGCGGTGGGCGACCTGACCAAGTTTGATGACGACAATACCAGCTACAACGCGCGCCTGAATTACCAGGTCAGCGACGACCTGCTCACCTATGTGGGCACCTCCAGAGCCTACAAGGCGGGCACCTTCAACATGGGCTTCTTCCCGCTGCCTGATATCAACCAGATCCCGGTGGACCAGGAGGAGCTGACCAGTTACGAGATCGGCTTCAAGTCGACCTTCGCCGATGGCATGGCCCGGCTCAACGGCGCCATGTTCTATTACCAGTACGACGACCACCAGGCATTTGTGTTTGAGTCAACGTCCCTGACCAACCTGCTGTTCAACACCGACGCGGAAGTTTACGGCGGAGAGCTGGAACTGCAGGCATCTCCCTGGGAAGGCTGGGACTTCGTGCTGGGTGCTTCCTATCTCGACGCGACATTGCAGGATGTCCAGGAGCCAGGCGGCGCTATCAAGGATCGCGACATGGTGATGGCGCCGAAGTTCAGCGGTAACGCCCTGGTGCGTTACAGCTTTGACGCCTTCGGCGGCACAGCTGCCCTGCAGGCGGACGGCACCTACAACGACGACCAGTACTTCGATGCCTTCAACAGCCCGGCACTGGAAGAGGGATCGTACATGATGGGTAACGTGCGGGCCTCCTGGACCAGCGGCGACGACCACTGGACGACCACGGTGTTTGTGGAGAACGTGACCGACGAGGAGTACCGGGGCTACGCGTTTGACCTGACCGGTGCGCTGGGTATGACCCAGGAAGTGTGGTCGCGCCCCCGCTGGGCGGGCATTACCGTAGGCTATCGCATGTAATGTCTGGAACCAATTAGCTACGCTGGCAGGGGCCCCGGCAGTTAAACGCTTTTATATCCAGGCAATCGGGGCCCTGGGGCCACAGGAGGTAGGATATGTCCAAAAGGGGCAACAACAAATTTCCTGGTAAATCGCTGCTGAACGGCAACATCACCCGTCGCGACTTCACCGGCGGTGTGTTGCTGGGTACCGGGGCATCGCTGCTGGGAATGGCCGCCCCGTCAGCCGTGTGGGGTGCCGCATCGACGCCCTCGCGGCCAAACTGGCCGCCGCGGGGGATGGGCCCGGAATGGACCGGGCCGGGTGGCCTGGGCGACTACGCCACTTCCAACGGCAATACCCACCAGGTGGTGAACTCTGCCCACGGTATTGCCCAGGGTCTTTACAAGCCATTGCCCAAGGACGCTGTCGACACCGGGGAAGTCTACGACGTCATAGCCATCGGCGGCGGCTTTGCCGGCCTGAGCGCCGGCTACACCACCATGAACGAAAGCAAGCACAGCTGCCTTATCCTGGATAACCACCCGATTTTTGGCGGGGAAGGCAAGATGAATATCCTTGAGGTGGATGGACAACGCCTGTATGCCCCGCAGGGTTCCAACGACTTCCTGCTGCCCAACGAGTTTTCCCGCCAGGTCGGCTTGCTGCACCCCTACTGGGATAAACTGGGCCTGCCCAACACATTCGATTTCGTCAGCACGGGCCCGCGACTCGAGGGCAAGATAAAGGTCGCCCGGGACAATTTCGGGCCGCAGATCCACCAGATGACCGAGGCCTCCCAGGCCCATTATTACTTCAGCGAAGACCGCAAAAGTGGCCAATGGGCCAGGAATCCCTGGGAGAATTCATTCCGTGACGCGCCCATACCAGCCGCGCAAAAAGCCGAGCTGATGCGTTTTGCCTATGAATCGGCGATACCCGCCCAGGCACCCGGGGAGGGGTGGGATGCCTGGCTGGATACCATGAGCTACAAGGATTATATCGAGAAGGTCATGGGCTACAGCCCGCAGATGACGGATTATGTCTCTCCCGTGGGCGCCCTGGGCGCCTTCGCATTCAGTGCCGACGCATTCTCCGCCTATGGCGCCTACCACTTCGTCTATCCTGGCATGGTCGGCTATTACGGCCTGCCGGGGCGGGAGTTGCTGGAGAAGGTAGAGTTCGGGACCTTTCCGGGCGGCAATGCCGGTATCGCCCGCTACTTCGTGAAGGCGATGCTCCCGGCGGCCATTTCCGGCGGTTACAACTACAGCGATATCCACAACGGTACGATCAATTTTGCGGAGCTGGATAAGCCCGGCAACCAGGTGCGCATGCGGCTGTCCGCGACCGGCGTCTATGTGAAACACGACGGCGATCCCGACACCGCGGAAACCCTGACCGTGGCCTATGAAAAAGGCGGTACCGTCTACACCGTCAAGGCCCGCTCGGTAGTCATGTGTGGCGGCGGCTGGGTCAACAAATACATCTGCCAGGATCTCTCCCCGGAGATCCTGGGAGCATACGAGCACTTCAATCACGGCCCCATGCTCACAGTAAACATCGCAGTGCGCAATTGGCGTTTCATGGAGAAACTGGGCGCGTCGGCAGTGCGCTGGTTCAACGGCGAAATGGGCTTCTGGGTCAATATCCGCCAGCCCATGAAAATGGCCGACGGCTCCACGGCACCGCTGGATCCCGACAAGCCGGTGATCCTGTCCACCTATATCGCGTTCCCCTCCCCCGGCTACGATGCCAAAACCCAGGGTGTGATGGGGCGCACGCGGCTGTTCTCGATGTCCTATGCGGACATCGAGTCGTGGGTTGTCAGGCACTACACCCAGCTGTTTGCAGACTACGGCTTCGATGCCCAGCGCGACATCGCCGGCATAATTGCCAATCGCTGGGGCCACGCCTACGTCTGCCCGGGGCCCGGCTTCTACTTCGATCGCAATGGGGTGCGTTCACCGATGAATACCGTCCAGGCCGGTTATGGCCGGGTCAGCTTTGGTCATTCCGAGACTTCAGGACGGCAGATGTGGAGCGAAGGAGTTGAACAGGGACGTCGCGCCGCGATGCAGGCCCTCGCCAGGCTTTGAGGCGCTTTTGCATTCAGGTCCACCGTGGTATATATGCCGATACAGCAAAACATGCAGCCTTCTGTCCACCACGGGGAGCACCGCAGGCAGGTGTCGAGCAAAGTCGCCAGGGATATCACCGGGAGTACCGAGGTCTGGACCATCCCCGCCATCAACGTTCTCCTGATGCGCGAGTCGCTGCTCGCGGAAGGTGTCAGCGAGATGGAGCTGCTGCGGGGAACCGGCATATCGCCGAAACACATCAAGAACAATGATTCACTGCTCACGTTCGACCAGGTAGTTGCATTCACCGCAAACGCGGCCCGGCTGACCAGAAAGCCGGGGCTGGGGTTGAGGATCGGACACGCCGAGTCACCCGCCGACTGGGGTGTGCTGGGGTATGCCATGCTCAGTTGCGCCAACATCGGCGAGGTGGTCAACGCTATTCTTCGCTTTCACCGCACCGCGGGTAGCATCGTTGACGTGCTGTTTTCAACACACGAGGACCTGGCGATACTTGACCTGGTCCCGGTGCGGCCATTGCGCGACGCCTTACCCTGCGTAATGGAAGAGCACATGGCGGCGACCCATTCTGCATTTGAAATGCTGGCGGGCGCTCAGGTGCCAATGGTGCGGATCAACCTGAGCTATGCAAGGCCCGATCATCACCGCCAGTACCAGGCCCTGTTCAGATGCCCTGTCTATTTCGGGGAGCCCCATAGCCAATTGGTTTTCAAAGCGAATTTTCTGGAATACCCGGTCGCCAGGTCCAATAAGTTCAGTGCGAAATTGGCTCGCCAGCTCTGCTCTGAACAACTGGCCAGGCAGACTTCGGAGTCAGATCTGGTGCAGCAGGTCCGCTACCTGATACTGCTCCAGGGTAGCGACTTTCCCGACATAGAGAGCGTCAGTGAGCGCCTGAATATCACCTCCCGCACACTCCGCAATCGCCTCGGGCGGCAAGGAACCTCGTTCCAGGCACTTCTCGACGATACGCGGTCGCAACTGGCAATCAGCTATCTGCAGTCATCACAGATGCATGTGGATGAAATAGCCAACCTGCTGGGATTCAGCGACAGGAGTAACTTCCGCCGAGCGTTCAAAAAATGGACCGGCCAGCTCCCTCGTGATTTCCGGTGAAAGGGCAGGCTTGCCGCCTGGATCACGCCGTCCTGCCACTGCCAGGCGCCTGCACATCCACCACCTGGTAACGGCTACCCGCTGACAGGATCAGTTGAACTCAAATTGCACACGGGCTACGCCGGCGGCAAGGTGACCAAAGCGCTGGAAAAATGCAATATGGTCCGGATGGTCGCGGTAGCTGCGCCAGTCCCCCTCCGAATCGAAGTCGGCAACCATGGCGTAATCGTAGGTACCTTCCATTAAGTCGAGATCAGGGCCGAAGTGCATGCTGCGAACGACCTTGATGGAATCCCTCATGCCGGCAAAACCGGCTTCTGTTTCCTGAATTTGCTCAGGGCTCGTTTCGGGTTTCCACTTGAACAGCACAATATGTCGTAACATGGTCGATCCTCCGCCAGACAGAATATCAAAGGCCCGATAGTGGCACAGGCACTTTCCGGGCGGAAATGGATATTCCATATACCATCCATACACGATGTGAATTGATACCCGGAAACCGATGCCCAGACAGCAGTGTCATTGGGCTCCAGGGGCTCATTAATCATTTCCCGGATGAATGAGTAACTTGCCAAATATCAATTTCCTTTGCGTCGCCCCAGGCTTTAGGATCCCCTCCAGTTAATGCTTTGCATTCAACAT
>JAOUDU010000291.1 GCA_029859085.1 Gammaproteobacteria bacterium
AGAGGCCTTATGTCCGCGACCCTTTTCCATCTGGAAGTCCGCCCCCGCATTCCCGCGCCGCTCGCGCGCCTGGAGGAACTTGCCGACGACCTGCTGTACAGCTGGGACCGCCGGGTGCGGGGCCTGTTCTATCGCCTCGATCGCGAGCTGTGGCACGAGTGCACGCACAATCCCAAGGTGTTTCTGCGGCGCGTGGCCCAGGATGCGCTGGAAGAGGCGCTGCTGGACCGCGCGTACATGGAGGAATACCGTCGCGTCGTGGCCAACTACGACGCCTACCATCAGGCGTCGACTCACGCGGAGCTGGGGGAGTTGCTGGACCCGCGGCGGGACCTGGTGGCTTACTTCTGCGCCGAGTTCGGCCTGCACGAGAGCGTGCCGATCTATTCGGGCGGCCTGGGCATCCTGGCGGGCGATCACTGCAAGGCGGCCAGCGACCTGGGCATTCCCTTCGTGGGGGTGGGCCTGCTGTACCAGAAGGGCTACTTCACGCAGACCATCGACGGGCAGGGCAATCAGGTCGTGCAGTACACGCACTGTGGCTGCGAGGACCTGCCCGTGTCGCTGGCCCGGGACGAGCAGGGCGCGCCCCTGCTCATCGCGCTGGACTTCCCGGGGCGCCAGGTATTCGTGCGGGTATGGCTCGCCAAGGCCGGCCACATCGAACTGATTCTGCTCGATACCCACGTGCCGGAGAACAGTGAACAGGATCGCAGCATCACGCACCAGCTCTACGGCGGCGGCAGCGAGACCCGCATCCAGCAGGAGATCGTGCTGGGCATCGGCGGCACGCGGGCGCTGCGCCTGCTGGGCCGGGAGCCGAGCGCCTGGCACATCAACGAAGGGCACTCGGCCTTCCAGATTCTGGAGCGCTGCCGCTTTTTCGTGCAGCAGGGCATGGACTTCGCCAGCGCCCTGGAGCGGGTTGCCGCCAGCACGGTGTTTACCACCCATACCCCGGTCCCGGCCGGCCACGACATCTTCTCCGAGGAGCTGATCGCCAATTACTTCGCCCACTACACCGGCGAGCTGGGCATCGACTTCAACGCCCTGTATCGGCTGGGCCAGACGGCCACGGCGACGGGCGGTTTCAATATGACCACGCTGGCGCTGAAGGGATCCCGCTTCCACAACGGGGTCAGCCGCATTCACGGCGGCGTCGCGTCCTGTATGGAGTGGGACAACTGGCCGCAGGTGCCGGCCGGCGAGAACCCCATCGACTATGTCACCAATGGCGTTCACGTGCCCACGTTTCTGGCGCGCGAGTGGGTGAGCCTGTTCGATCTGCGCTTTGACGAGTGGCAGAGCGAACTGCTGAACCCCGCCTACTGGCAGCGCATCGAGGAGATACCCGATTACCATTACTGGAGCGTGCACAAGGCCGTCAAACAGGGCATGCTCGCCGATGTGGTGCGCCGCCTGACGGTGCAGGAGGAGCGCAACGGCAGCAGTCACGCCCACACGGCGCGCATGCTCAGCGCTATCGGCAGCCCCGACTGCGATCTCCTGGTCATGGGCTTTGCGCGGCGCTTCGCCACCTACAAGCGCGCCGCGCTGCTGTTTGCCGACCCCGAGCGGCTTGCCGCCATACTGAATCATCCCGAGCGGCCGGGGGTGATCATCTTCGCCGGCAAGGCCCACCCCAACGACAAGCCGGGGCAGCAGCTGATCCGCACCATCCACGAGTTTTCCGTGCGGCCCGAATTTCTGGGCAAGATCATTCTGATCGAGGGCTATGACCTGACGCTGGCGCGCCAGCTGGTGGCGGGCGTCGATGTCTGGCTGAACACCCCCGAATATCCCCTCGAGGCCAGCGGCACCTCCGGTCAGAAGGCCGCCATCAATGGCGGGGTCAATGTCAGCGTGCTCGATGGCTGGTGGGGCGAGGGCTACAACCGCGAGAACGGCTGGGGCATCACGCCCCGGGGTACCCACCTGTCGTCCGATTTCCGCTACCGCGAAGAGGCGCAGGACCTGCTCGACATCCTCGAGCATGAGGTCATGCCGACCTATTACGATCGCGACGGTCGCGGCTATTCGGCGCGCTGGGTGAAGATCTCCAAAGCGGCCATGCAGTCGGTCATTCCCCGCTTCAACTCACAGCGCATGGTGCGGGATTACGTCACCCGGTTCTACGCGCCGGCTCAGCAGCAGGGCAGAAAGCTGGGTGCTGACGATGGCGCGCTGTCGCGCGAACTCGCGAGCTGGAAGCAGCGGGTGCGGGCGCGCTGGCCGGGTGTGAGTCTCAGTCTGCAGCAGGCGCCGGCCAGCCACATCCACCACGACGAGCCGCTGCCCATCCGGGTGCTGGCCAAGCTCAATGAACTGCGGCCCGAGGACGTCGTGGTGGAGTGCATCGTCGGTCGCAGCTCCTCCGGGGGGCAGGTTGATCCCTGTCAGACCGTCGCCCTGCAGCCAGTCTACTCGGACGGCGACACGACGGAGTTCGCCCTGGACCTGCACCCCCTGCTGCCGGGGTTGCAGCAATTGCAGCTGCGCATGTACCCCTATCACACGTCGCTCAGCCACCGCCTGGAGATGGGCTGCATGGTGTGGCTCTGAGCCTGCGGTATGCTGGCGGCGCTGTCCGCCGGTACTATTGCCCTGGCAAAACCGCGGTATTGCGCTAGACTAATGCGTCCCGGCTGCGCGGTAATAGGAAGGACAGTGCAGCGCCATCTTGATGCCTGGTGCCGGGAATGTCTGGCACCAGGGGATTGGATGACGGCGGACGTCAGGGCATGGCAATAATAATGGAACCCGCGCCCCGTCTTGTTGTCCATTGATTGGTTGTTCAACAGTCAACGTTGGTCAATATTCGACTGCGGAGCAGGAGAGTGGTCGGCCTCGATGGCGGCGTCGGGGGCAGTGCACAAACTGCTCGGACGCGCGGTCAAAAACCGAACAAACGTCACATTTCCACATCAAGCTGTTTTGCGTGCCATGGCAGGCGCGTTAGATTTACCGGGTGAGTTTAGTCCGCCCTCGCCTGGATCATCAACCAACAAAAAAACGAATCGACAGCAGGTAAGTTAGCAATGGCAAATACCATGGAAGGCAAGGAGAAAGCTCCCGCCATTGACCATCGCATTCTGGCCGCGGTGGAGCGCAATGGGCAGTATCTCGGTTTGACGGAGTGGCTGCAGAAGCATCGGCCGGACCGTTCGCAACCCAGGGGTGTCGCTCAGGAAGCCACGCATTGAACGCTGGGCGGGAAGCCGGTCCTGTTATCGGGGTATGGCGGTTCTCTCGGCATCAGGCGATCCCGCAGGGGGGGAGCAGATGATCCACTATGCCGCCAGGGCAACCCGCGCGCTGAAGAGAAACCATCCGGAATTCTGGCGCGAATTTCAGACGAGCGGGCCGGGTGAATACGCCATGCTGGCTGGCTACTGGAATCTGTTCCTGAAGGAGTCACAGAGTAAGAAGCTGCGGCCCGGCTGTGCGGCCCGTCGTTTTGTGGCGGTAGCGCGACCCACGCACCCCACGCTGCGGTCTTGCGCCTGAGCCCCCGCGCTGCGCCTGTGCGTCCGCCGGCCAGCGCTGCCCCGAGCTGCTACCAGTAAAAGTCCGGGATATACCGCTTGGCCTGCGGTGACAGGCTCATGGAGTGCGGCACCGGGGGCTGGGCGCGCAATGAGCGATCCCTGCAAATGTCGCTCACGTCTTTTTCAAACGCACCCTTGAAATACGGTACCTCGTAGAGCCTGGCGTCGTCGTCCACCTGGAAGAACAGCTGGTCGGTTGCCGGCGGGTAGACTGCCACGCTGCCCTCGGTGGGGACTTTCATGTCGCCGTGCATGAAATCTTTCAGGCGCAGGTAGATGTCCTCATAACTGACGCCGGTCAGCGTCAATTCGCATTCGGTAGTGAAGCGGAACGTCATCGTAGCCATTGTCACCGTCCTCCCGTGTTTTATCCGTCAAGCCTATACCTTACCGCGGCCAGTGGCGGCGAGACCAGTAGCTTGGATAGACCCTCTGATTATATGACGCAGCATTGCTATTCTTTCGGCGATGCTGCCTGTGGCCATTGTGTCGGACGGGCAAAGGCGCTAAGTTTTGCCCCCTTACATCGGAGTGTGCTATGCGCAAGTCGACTGCAGCGGGCATCGTAATGCTCATCTCAATGTATTCAGCACCAACCTGGCCCGACGCCGTGCGGGTGGGTGTGGGGTCGATCGTGGCGGTGGCCAATCGGGGTGAAGTGAGCGCGTCGGGCGAGTTGAGCGCGATCCGCACGGCGGTGATATCGGCCGAGATAGCCGGTGCGGTCGCCGAAATCCAGTCGGAAACAGGCGACGCGGTTGCGCGCAATGCGCTGTTGGCCGCGATCAGGGACGCGCCGGCACAGCTGGATCTCAGGGCGGCCAAGGGGCGCGTCGCTCAGGCGGACGCGGAGGTCGAGCGCGCCCGCATCAACGAGCGGCGCCTGGGCAGCTTGCTGCAGCGCAAAGCGCTGTCCCAGGACGAGTACGATACCGCCAGGGTGGAACTCGGCAGGGCGCTCGCCGTGCTCGAGACGAGCAGGGCCGAGGAGGAGCGCACTGCGGATGATGTCAGTCGCCATCAATTGCGGGCGCCGTTTGCCGGCACTATCGTCAAGCGCCACATCGAGCTGGGGCAGTGGCTGGACGTCGGCGATCCCTGCTTTGTCATCGAGGATACCTCGATGCTGCGCGCCAAGTTGTCGGTGCCGCAGCGTTACTTCGATGCGGTGTCGGTGGGGGCG
>JAOUDU010000292.1 GCA_029859085.1 Gammaproteobacteria bacterium
GACCGGGGTGGTGTTTTCGCCGTCGCGCAGCAGCAGAGTGGTCGGGCAGCCGCCTTGTCGCAGCGCACTGGCGAAGAGGCAACCCATGGCGCCCGCGCCCAGCACATGCCAGCTGTCTGCCTTCACCACGGTTCCCGCTCGCCCGGGATTGTAAACCTGCCGCAGCCCATTACTATGTAGCTCCAGTTGTCTGGTGCACCTCGTCACCCGTATTGTAACATTCAGCGAGTCGCCAGGGGCCCACAGAAACCGCTGCCACCGCGTTGCGTTTCTTGCCAATATTCTCGATATTGCCGGCGGAACGCGCCTTGTTGCAACGGCGTCTGTGGGCGCTGAAAGTTACAATACGGGTGACGAGGTACACAGGCGCAAATCGGGGAACTGCACTATGCCATCATTTGACATTGTTTCGGAAGTTGATCTGCACCAGTTGACCAACGCGGTCGACCAGGCTGCCCGGATCGTTGCCAATCGCTTTGATTTCAAGGGCGTCAAGGCCTCCTTCGAGCGCGAGGAGCGCACCGTGGTGATTACGGCGGAAGCCGAATTCCAGGTGAGCCAGATGGAGGACATGCTGCGCTCGGCGCTGGTCAAGTGCGAGATCGATCCCGCCGCCATGGACTGCGGCGAGCCGGTAACCACGGGCAAGCAGGTCAAGCAGACCGTGGTCCTGCGCCACGGCCTCGACAGCGCCCAGTGCAGGGCGATCGTCAAGCAGGTAAAGGATGCGAAAATGAAGGTCCAGACCCAGGTCCAGGGCGACCAGGTCCGGGTCACCGGCAAGAAGCGCGACGACCTGCAACAGGCCATCGCGCTGTTGCGCAAGGCCGAAATCGGCGTGCCGTTGCAGTTCACCAATTTCAGGGACTAGAGTCTTTTCCGGTTCATTCTTGCATTCGGCTCCGGCCGGGAAAGCCTTTCCGCGAACCGTCACGGTACACAACTAGCTCTGGTCCCGCAGCTGTTCCCCGAGTAATTCGAGCTTTTCGCGCAACGCCTCGTCATCCAGGGCGGGGTGATCCTGTGCCAGGTACCACAGCAGTTCCAGGTAGCGGTAAACGCAGCCGAACTGTGCCACCAGTTGCTGTTCGGCGGCGCTGGCGGGCCTGCCCAGGTAGGCGTGAAGCAGGCTGTCCGCGTCATCCGCGGACAGCGAATCGCCGGCAATGACCACCGCCAGGTCGTACCAGGGGTTGCCCATCGCGCTGTATTCCCAGTCGAGGGCGAACAGCCTGCCCCCGCTGTAGAGCCGGTTGGCCCGCAACAGGTCGTGGTGACACAGCACCGGTGGGCAATGCGCTTCACTCGCGCTGGCCAGCAGCTGCGTCGCCGCGGGCCCGCAGTCAGTCAGTTCCGCGGCCCGCGAGGGGGCCCGGTGCGCCAGGATTTTTTCATAGCTGAGTATGCGTTCAGCCAGGTCCAGCCGATGGTGCCGGGGCGGCTGCTGGTGAATACCGTGCAGCAGCCGGGCGATGTCGGGAACGGCCAGGGGCTGCAACTCATCCGGCTCCAGGTAGTCGCAGACGAGGCTGCCCAGTTCAGGGTTGAAGTAACGCGGCCGCGGTGCGAGCCCGGACCGCGAGGCCGCCTCCAGGCTGCGCCATTCACCCTGGCGGTTGAGGCTGTGCAGTGCGGGATTGATACCGTCGATGCGCACCACGAAACGCTGGCCCGCCTCGACCAGGACGCTGAAGTTGCTCAGCCCGCGGGTCAGGACCGAGACGATGCGCGGGGCGGCTGCCAGGCCAGGCTCGCAATCCCACTGTCGCCATTGCCCCAGGGTTTGCGCCAGTTTCAGCCGGATGTTGTCTGGTAGTGCAGCAACCATTTGCGGTATCCAAACAGGACTATGACCAGGTAGACGGCAAACAACAGGGCGGTCAGGTACAGAGCCCGGTCGAGATAAAGATAAATCGATACGCTGTCGATCACCAGCCAGTAAAGCCAGTTCTCCAGGATCTTGCGAGCCACCATCCAGGTGGTCAGGATGCTGCCCCAGGTAGTGAAGGAGTCCAGGTAGGGCAGGGCGGCACCGGTGTAGCGGTGTAACAGCGCGCCGCTCGCGGCGGAGACCAGCAGCACCGCCGCGAGCGCGACAAGGTGATGACGGCTATCCCAGCGGGAGATGGCGAGCTCCGCCTCACCGGCACTGCCGTGTTGCCACTGCCACCAGCCGTACACTGCCATCACCAGGTAGTAGACCTGCAGGGCGGATTCCATCAGCAGGCCCACGCGCCAGAACAGCACCAGGAAGATAGCGGTGCTGACAAAGGCCGCGTACCAGCACCACAGGCTCTCGCGCAGGGCCAGCAGCAGGTAGGCTACACCCAGCAACACGGCGACCGCCTCCCACGCTGACATGGCCCGGACCGCCTCCAGCAGCGCCGCCCCCAGGCCGGGTTCGCTCACGGCTGCAGCTCGAGTTCCCAGGGGATGAACTTGGCCACCAGCACCTGCTTGCCGAACCGGCGTGTGGTCGCCGCAAGGGTGGCGCCGACCAGGGCGAAGACCCGCTCATAATCGCCGCAGACCTGGGTGCTCATCGCATTGGTAACCACCTGCAGGTCCGGTTCGGTGCGCATGGCATCGATGAACGCCTGGATGATTTCAATGTAGTTTTCCTGTATCGGGTAGAGACTCAATTCGACAGTTAATTTCACGGTTTCTCCTTGCCTGTAATGTCCCGAAGGTAAAGCGGCTTCAGAAACTGAAGCTGGTGCTGACTCCCACCACCCGGGGTTCGCCGTACTGGTAATAGGGCTCCACCGCATACTCTTTGCGGGGGTCGTTGCCAAACTCGCCGAAACCCCGCACGTAGTAGTTCTCGTCGGTGAGATTGCGCCCCCACAGGGCTACCGACCAGTTGTCTGCGGCGTAGCCCACGCGCGCGCTCAGCAGGTCGTAGGACGGTGATTTGAGGTCATACCGGTCGGAAAAATACGCGCTGTCCCGGCCCTCCACGTCCAGGTGCAGGTAGAACCCGGCGCCGAACTCCCAGTGCCCGCCGAGGGCGTACTGGTAGTGGGGCGCCTGTGCCTGGTCCCGGCCCGACAGGTCGTTGCCGGCGGCGTCGGTGTACTGGTCGAACTCGGTCTGGAGCAGGCCGATATTCGCGAACAGCACCAGGCCATCGGCGGCCAGCCAGGTCAACTCCAGCTCGGAGCCGTAGTTGTTGCCCCGGGCCGCGTTGCTGGTGTAATCGATGAAAGCCGTGCTGCCGTCGGGGCGGGGGATGACCAGGGAGCCCTTGACCTGTTGGTCCTTGCGGTCCATGTAGAACACCGCCAGCCGCGCCTGCAGGCTGTCCGCCAGCAACTTGCCCTTGAAGCCCAGTTCGTAGTTGATCAGGTATTCCTCGTCGAATTGCTGCAGGGCCTGCAGCCGGGATGTGATATCCGGATCGTCGCTGGTTTCGAGGCTCGCCAGGATAGCGGCGTTGACGCCGTTGGCGCGATAGCCGCGGGAAATCGCACCGTAGACCATCCGCTCGTCATCCACCTGGTACTCCAGTGCCAGGCGCCCCCCCCACAGGTTTTTGTCCGGGTCGCTGGCCACGCCGTTGTTGTCCCGGTAATCCGTCAGCCGGCGCTCGATGCGCAGCCCGCTGATCAGCTTGAATCCCCCGCCCAGCTGCGAGTCCAGTTGCCCGAACAGCGCATAGGTGTCCGTGTCGTAGTGGCTGCCGAAGTCGTTTTCGAGATAGGTGTAGCGCCGCTGCAGGTCCTCGCGGTCGCCCAGGTAATAGAGGCCGGTCACCCAGTCGGTGCTGTCCGCGAACAGGCGGCTGCGCTCATTCGACAGGACCCTCGCCGTGGCACTGTAGCTGTCGCGGTCGCGCTTGTAGCGGTCTTTCGAGGAATACTCCCAGCCCGGCGCGATACCGACATAGCTCCAGTCCTCGTCGAAGCTGTAAACGCTGGCCGTGTTGGCGCCGGTCACCGAAGTTTCGAGGCTCACCCGGTCGAGTTCCCGCTGCCACTCGATTCCCAGGGCTTTGGAGTCCTGCTTGTCAACGCCGGGCTGGTCGGACAGGGTATGGCGGGTGTTATCCAGCGAGAACGCGTCATAACCGTTGTCGATATCGATGTACATCGCGGTCAGGTCCACGGTATCCCGCGCGCCCGGCAGCCAGCGCAGTTTGCCGCGCAGGGTCGTCTCGTCCTGGCCGTTGGTGTCGTCCCGGCCCAGGTAGTCATTCTTGATGAAGCCGTCGGTCCGGAAGCGATTGACTGCGAGGCGGTAGAGCAACTGGTCCGCAACCAGCGGCCCGGTGCCCACGACACCCGCATTCCAGCTGTTGTAATCGGCGGCGCCGGCTTCGACATGCAGTCCCGGCTCGGCCTCGGGCTGGCCCGAGCGAATATCGATCAGTCCCGCCAGCGCGTTGGCGCCGTGGAGGGTGCCCTGGGGGCCCCGCAGGATCTCAACCTGCTGGATGTCAAACAGTGTACCCGCGCCGCCGAGGCCGCTGAAGTCGATACCGTCGATGACCAGGCCGATGGAGGGGTTGAGCGGTTCCTGGAACTGGCTGCGCTCGCCGACTCCCCTGATCTGGAAAAACCGGGCGCGGGAGGTGCCGCCGGCGAAATTGACATTGGGGGCGAGGTTGAGGACACCCTCCAGGTGTTGCGCCTCCCGCTGCCGGATATCCTCGGCGCTGATCACGCTGATGCTGCCAACCTGGCCCAGCAGGGGCGCGGGTCGCAGTTCCGCGGTCACAATAACTTC
>JAOUDU010000293.1 GCA_029859085.1 Gammaproteobacteria bacterium
GTGATCAACCGCGAAGGCAAGGAGGAGCAGCAGGCTTCGTTCAACTCGGTTTACATCTACGCCGACTCGGGCGCCCGGGGTTCTCCCGCCCAGATCCGCCAGCTGGCGGGTATGCGGGGCCTGATGGCCAAGCCGGACGGCTCGATTATCGAGACGCCTATCACGGCCAACTTCCGCGAGGGTCTCAACGTACTGCAGTACTTCATCTCCACCCACGGTGCCCGCAAGGGCCTGGCGGATACGGCGCTGAAAACCGCCAACTCCGGTTACCTGACCCGTCGCCTGGTCGACGTGGCCCAGGACCTGGTGGTGACCGAGGTGGACTGCGGTACCGACCAGGGCCTGCTGATGACGCCGGTAATCGAGGGTGGTGACATCATCGAATCGCTGGGCGATCGCGTATTGGGCCGGATTGTCGCCAGGGATGTCATCCGCCCCGGCAGCGAAGAGGAGATCGCGATTGTCGCCGGCACCATGCTGGACGAACTCTGGATCAAGCGCCTGGAGGAAATGGGCATCGACGAGATCCAGGTGCGCTCGCCGATCACCTGCGAAACCCGGCACGGTATCTGCAGCACCTGCTACGGTCGCGACCTGGCCCGCGGTCACCGCGTGAACATGGGCGAGGCTATCGGTGTGGTCGCCGCCCAGTCCATCGGTGAACCCGGTACCCAGCTGACCATGCGTACCTTCCACATCGGTGGTGCGGCATCCAGGGCCACGGCCCAGGACAACATCCAGGTGATGAACGACGGTACCGTGCGCCTGCACAACCTGAAGTTCGTCGAGCGCAAGAAGGATGGCTTCCTGGTCGCGGTATCGCGCTCCGGTGAGTTGTCCCTGCTCGATCCGCTGGGCCGTGAGCGCGAGCGCTACAAGCTGCCCTACGGCGCCCTGATCAAGGTGAGCGACCACGCCAAGGTATCCGCCGGCGACGTGGTGGCCAACTGGGATCCCCACACCCACCCGATCGTCACCGAGGTGGCCGGTACCGTGAAGTTCAGCGGTATGGAAGAGGGCATCACCATCCGGCGCCAGACCGACGAACTGACCGGCCTGTCCAGCATCTCGGTCATGGATGCGGGCGAGCGCCCGGCAGCGGGCAAGGATGTTCGCCCCGCGGTGAGCCTGGTAGACGCCAAGGGCAAGCAGTTGTGCCTGGCGGGTACCACGGTGCCGGCCCATTACTTCCTGCCGGCGTCCGCGCTGGTCAGCCTGGAGGACGGTGCCAAGGTGGAAGCGGGTGATGTTATCGCGCGTATCCCCCAGGAAGGCTCCAAGACCCGCGACATCACCGGTGGTCTGCCCCGGGTTGCCGACCTGTTCGAGGCGCGCAAGCCGAAGGAACCCGCCATCCTGGCGGAGATCTCCGGTACTGTGAGCTTTGGCAAGGAAACCAAGGGCAAGCGTCGCCTGGTGATTACACCCACGGACAGCAGCAGCCTGCCGGACGGTTCCGATCACTTCGAGGCGCTGATCGCCAAGTGGCGCAACATGTCGGTGTTCGAGGGTGAATATGTGGAAAAAGGGGAGGTCGTGTCCGAAGGCCCGCCCAGCCCCCACGATATCCTCCGCCTCAAGGGCATCGAGGAGCTGGCCAAGTACATCGTCAACGAGATCCAGGAGGTGTATCGCCTGCAGGGTGTGAAGATCAACGACAAGCACATCGAGGTGATTGTTCGCCAGATGCTGCGCAAGGTCATTATCACCTCTTCCGGCGACTCCAACCTGATCAAGGGCGAGCAGGTCGAGTTCACCACGTTCCTCGAGGAGAACGAGCGCCTGCTGGCCGAGGGCCTGGTGCCCGCGAGTGCCGAGCGCGAACTCCTGGGTATTACCAAGGCCTCCCTGGCTACCGAGAGCTTTATCTCGGCGGCGTCGTTCCAGGAGACCACCCGGGTACTCACCGAGGCCGCTGTTACCGGCAAGCGCGATTACCTGCGCGGCCTGAAGGAAAACGTGGTTGTGGGTCGCCTGATACCGGCGGGTACCGGCCTGGCCTACCACGCCGATCGCAAGCGGACCAAGGACAGCAAGTCCGCGGTAACCGTGTCGGCCCAGGAAATCGAGGCGGCACTGACCGAGGCGCTGCAGGCGGACAACTAAACCGCCGCGATGTCATCGCAGGGGCGGTGGGGATAACCCACCGCCCCTTTTTTGTGCCCGGAACTTAGTACTTGAATAACCGATCAATTGGTCTATGGTAAGGGTGCTGCGCGGCTGAATGGCGGTCGGGGGGCTTAACCCGAAAAGGATGACGAATATGAGAGTAGCATTAGCAGCTGTAATGACATTATGCGCGGTTGCGGCGGGCTGGTCCCAGTCAGTGCTGGCGGCGACCGACACCAAAGCCCGTCCGGTAGAGTTCTATGCCTGTAATTTCAGGGAGGGAAAGACCAGGGCGGACCTGGACAAGGTAACTGCGAAATTCAGGGAGTATGCAAACAAGAATGACACGGGCTACTCGGCCTGGACCCTCACGCCAGAGTATGCCACCGACGCCGGCTATGATATTGGCTGGATGGGATCCTGGCCCGACGGCGTCGCCTTCGGTGTTAGCCAGGAAAAATGGCACTCTATCGGCAGGGGGCTCGCGGCAGAATTTGACCAGGTGCTCGATTGCAGCCAGCGTCACGTGATGGCGATGTCGCGCCCGATCAATGCCCCCACGGCGACCCCTGAGGACGGTATCCTGCTGCTGTACGCCTGCAAGCTGAACCAGGGCAAGACCCTGAAAGACGCCTATGCAGCGCATCTCCAGTTCGGCCAGTGGATGAAAGCCAATGGTTCCCTGTCCGTGTCCTGGATGTTTACCCCCGCTGCCGGCATGGGAGATAGTGACGTGGATTATTACCACGCCGCCGCGTTTTACCGCTATTCGGACATGGGCGATACCATGGAAATGTACGTCAACCGGGGCGGAGCCGAGAATCGCGCCAAGAACATCGACCCGGTGGCCTCCTGCCAGACACCCACTGTCTACGACGCCCTGAGCGTGCGGGCCAGCGACGAGCGTTGAATAACCCCCCCAGGCCAGTGAAAGCGGGTCCGCTTTCACTGGTTGACTCCTACCTTTAGCGTCTATAGAATGCCGCCTCCTCTTTCCGGGGGTGGTTTTTTTGCGTCCCGTTTCCTCGATCGGGCCAAAACAGCCGCTGTCGGCTGGTGGGTGGCCATAAGGCCATAAAACTAAACGATTTAATCTGGAGTTTTAACTGGATGGCAACGATCAACCAATTGGTTCGTACGCCCAGGAAGCGCAAAGTAGAAAAGAGCGACGTACCCGCCCTGCAGAGCTGCCCGCAGCGCCGCGGCGTTTGTACCCGCGTTTATACGACCACGCCGAAGAAACCCAACTCCGCACTGCGTAAAGTTTGCCGGGTGCGCCTGACCAACGGTTACGAGGTTTCCTCGTATATCGGCGGCGAAGGCCACAACCTGCAGGAGCACAGTGTGGTTTTGATTCGCGGTGGTCGTGTGAAGGACCTGCCCGGTGTGCGCTATCACACCGTACGTGGCAGCCTCGACACCTCGGGAGTTTCCGATCGCAGGAACGGTCGCTCCAAGTACGGTGCCAAGCGGCCCAAGTAAGCGAGTTCTACACCAGCAACCTGGCTTAACGATGTAAGTAAGGCTGAACCCCTGCCTCCCCCGCGTTTGTGGCAGGCGGTGTTCGGATTAACCTGAAGAGAGAAGGGCAAAGAGATGCCAAGAAGACGAGTAGTCGCCAAGCGCGAAGTGCTGCCGGATCCCAAGTTCGGCAATGTGACGCTGGCAAAGTTCATGAACCACGTGATGGTCAGTGGTAAAAAATCTGTCGCTGAAACCATAGTATACGGTGCCCTGGAAATTGTCCGGGAGCGCCTGAACAAAGACCCCATCGAAGCCTTTGACGAGGCACTGGAAAATATCGCACCCATGGTGGAAGTGAAATCCCGCCGTGTCGGTGGCGCCACCTACCAGGTGCCGGTTGAAGTGCGGCCCTCCCGCCGTGTGGCGCTGTCCATGCGCTGGCTGGTGGAGTACTCGCGCAACCGCGGTGAAAAGTCCATGCGCCAGCGCCTGGCGGGTGAAATCATCGACGCCTCCCAGGGCAAGGGCAATGCCGTGAGGAAACGCGAGGATGTGCACCGCATGGCAGAGGCTAACAAGGCTTTCTCCCACTACCGTTTTTAATCCGTTGCCCAGCAACCTGTCATTGGGGATTTAATCGTGGCACGTAAGACTCCTATCAGCCGGTATCGCAATATCGGCATATGCGCCCATGTGGACGCGGGTAAAACCACAACCACCGAGCGCGTCCTTTTTTACACCGGACTGTCTCACAAGATTGGTGAGGTGCACGACGGTGCCGCCACCATGGACTGGATGGAGCAGGAGCAGGAGCGTGGTATCACCATCACCTCTGCGGCTACGACCTGTTTCTGGAAGGGCATGGATGCGCAGTTTGAAGATCACCGCATCAACATCATCGATACCCCCGGGCACGTGGATTTCACCATCGAGGTAGAGCGGTCCCTGCGGGTACTGGACGGCGCCGTGGTGGTGTTGTGCGGCACCTCCGGTGTGCAGCCCCAGACCGAAACCGTGTGGCGCCAGGCCAACAAGTACGAAGTGCCGCGTATGGTCTTCGTGAACAAGATGGACCGGGCCGGCGCTGATTTCCGCAAGGTCGTCGGCCAGCTGAAAACTCGCCTGGGCGCTATTCCCGTG
>JAOUDU010000004.1 GCA_029859085.1 Gammaproteobacteria bacterium
ATGCCCGCCGCCGTTCCAGCAGGTTTTCGGCATCCACGATCTCCTGACGATAAATACGGATGGCGTTGGCGTCGGTAATGCGCTCGGCGCTTTCCCTCGCTCCCGCCCGTAGCAGGGTGTTCAACTTGCGCATGATGTTCATGAGGCTCGTCTCCTATTCCCTGTCCATTTCGCGAATGATTTTCGTGGTGCGCGCTTCACTGATCTTGTTATGCAGGCGATCAGATTCGTGCTTGTCCCGAATGGTCTTGGACATGGTGATTGTCGAAAATACCAGGAATAAAGAGCTGATCATGAAGTAGCCTTTGACGATCAGCTCGCCGGGAAGCATGTAAATGCCAGTGACTGTTGCACCAACCGCCACGCCGAAAGCCAGCTTGACAAAAAAGTCCCAGGCCGAGGTACTGCTGTTGAGTTCATATTGGTCCACGTCGGATACCTCCTTTGGTTTGTATCGACACGGGGAGTATTGGCGTGGGGCGCGCACACCTCAAGCTGCACAGGCGAAGAGCTGAAACCTGCGACCGCGAGTAGCGCGCGGTGATACTTATCCCGCTTTCGGCAACAGTAGGCGCCGGTTATCGGCCGTCTCCGAACACCATATCGGGATCAGCCATCATCGGGCCTGCCGCGATCAGTGCGCAGTGCGGAAAAACCCTTGTAGTGCCAATCGCGCAGGGCGATAACCGCGGTGTAGCCGCGCCGCTGCGCGAAGGGTTTGCCCGTGTCCTCCCGGTTCAGCAGGTCGAACTCCCGCGCCAGGCGCTCCATCTTGCGCCGAAACTCGGCATTGGAAGCGGCGCAGAGCATGCCGTTGAGGACTATCAGTTCGTGGTCTTCCTTGTTGAAGCGCGCAGCGAAAAAATCCTGCTGTATCGTCTTCAGGAAAACCTGCTGGATGGGACCATTGGGCAGCCAGCCGAAGTTTGGCGCCAGCAGCAGCTTGATCCTGTTGTTGGGCTGCAGCTCGATCAGTTTCAGGCGATCCAGGCGCGCCAGCATCTGCACCAGCTGGTGTTCTTCGAACACATAAAAGTCGAGGATATTGTCGAAGCTCCAGCGGTTCAGGACACACACGGTGACCACCAGCAGGCCGAGGTCATCGGCAATCTCACGTTCCTGCGCCGCCGTCAGCGCCTGCAGGCGACCATTCCTGTTCTCCATCAAATGCACCAGGCCCGAAAGGTCCATATTGCAAAGGCCGCAGATAAGATCGAGTTCCGCCAGGGTGAACTCCCGCCGGGAAAACTTCCGTTTCACGGATGACTCGGACAGCCCCATGCCCTCCGCCACGCCGGCATAGGTCATGCGGGAGGATTTGAGCGCCACCTTGAGTGCGTCGACGATCGCTGCAACCTGTGCCATCTCCACCCCCGAAACGAAAAACTGGACTTATAGTGAGAAACAGAACTTATGAAAAGTATCGGCCGATAATACCAAAGGTCTTGGAGCCCGCTGCAACTGTTTATATAGTGTGAGGCGATCACCCCGATGGATACCATCCCAGTTATCCATCCCCCGCCCGGAGCAAGGCATGAGCTTCAAGCAGAAAGGCTTCCTACCCTATATAACCGTCGTATTCCTCAATGCCTTCGTCGACCTGGGGCACAAGATCGTTATCCAGAACGCGATTTTCAAAAGCTATGACGGCCAGGAACAGGTGGTGCTCACCGCCATCGTCAACGGGCTGATCCTGTTGCCGTTCATCCTGCTGTTTTCACCCGCCGGCTTCCTGGCGGACAAGTTCGCCAAGCACCGCATCATGCGCCACGCGGCGTTCATCGCGGTGGTGGCCACGCTGGCGATCACGTTTTCCTATTACCAGGGCTGGTTCTGGGCGGCGTTTGGACTGACCTTTGCGCTGGCGGTGCAGAGCGCGATCTACAGCCCGGCCAAGTATGGCTACATCAAGGAGCTGGTGGGGGGCACCAACCTGGCCGCGGCCAACGGTATCGTCCAGGCCGTCACGATTGCCGGGATTCTGCTGGGCACCTTCGTTTTTTCGATCCTGTTCGAGGCACTGCTGCCGGAGGGCGGTACCGGAAGCACCGGCGAAACCATGGCCTTTATCGCACCCATCGGCTGGGTGCTGGTGGCGCTGTCGACCCTGGAATGGTTTTCCACCGTGTTTTTACCCGACCGCCAACAGGGCAGTACCAGCGAAACTTTCCGTCTGGCGCCGTACTTCATGTTGCGCTACCTGCGCCGCAATCTGGTAGTGCTCAATAAAAACAGCACGATCTGGCTCTCTGTTATCGGCCTGGCCACCTTCTGGGCAATCTCACAGGTGATGCTGGCGGCGTTCCCCGCTTTCGCCAAGCACGCCCTCGACATCACCAACACGGTGGTCATCCAGGGTATTCTCGCCTGTTCCGGCGCGGGCATTGTTATCGGTTCCCTGATCGCCGGGAAAGTGTCCCGCAACTACATTGAGACCGGGCTTATACCCGTCGGCGCAGTGGGTATCGCCATCGGTATCGCCGTCCTCCCGGGTCTCGACAGTGTCTACAGTATGGGCCTGGCATTCCTGTTGGTCGGGGTGATGGGTGGTATGTTCATCGTGCCGCTGAACGCGCTGATCCAGTTCCAGGCACCTGGAGAGCAACTGGGAACCGTGCTGGCCGGCAACAACTGGATCCAGAACGTGGCGATGCTGGGCGCGCTCGGCTGTACGGTAGTGTTCTCGCTGGTCGGGATCGACAGCGTCGGCCTGTTTTACATCCTCACCGCAGTGGCAGTTACAGGTACCGGCTATACCGTGGGCAAACTGCCGCACTCGATGGTGCGGATTCTTGTCACCGGGATACTCAAGCGTCGCTACCGGGTAGAGGTTATCGGCTTCGACAACATACCCCAGGCGGGACCCACACTGTTACTGGGCAATCATATTTCCTGGATAGACTGGGCCCTGGTGCAGATTGCCTGCCCCAGGCCGATCCGCTTCGTGATGCTGAAGCGGATCTACGACACCTGGTACCTCAAGCCATTTTTCAGGGCCTTCGGCGTGGTGCCGATTGCTGCGGGTCAAAGCAGGGACAGCCTGCAGACCATCAACGGCCTGCTGCTCAGCGGCGAATGTGTCTGCCTTTTTCCGGAGGGCGCAATCAGTCGCAACGGCCACCTCGGAAAATTCCATACGGGCTACGAGCGCACCCTGGAGGGCGTGGATGCCGGGGTGATCGTTCCCTTTTACCTGCACGGGCTGTGGGGCAGCAGCCTGTCCCGGGCCGAAGAGGGCCTGCGCAGTGCCCGGGCGCCCGATCTCAAGCGCGACCTGATCGTCGCCTTTGGCCCGCCCCTGTCGCTCGACACCTCGGCAAAACAGCTGAAACAGAAGGTTTTTGAGCTCTCCATTACCGCGTGGCAGGCCTACAGTGAGCAGCTTGAACCGGTGCCGCTGGCCTGGTTGCGCGCCGCCAAACGCAAACCCTTTGAGTTGTGCGTTGCCGATGATTCCCGCGACGTACTCAATAATTACGAGATGGTGTCGGCGGTCACCGGGCTCGCGGGGAAACTGAAGCCGGTCGCCAATGCGCGGCATATCGGGATCCTGCTCCCGGCCAGCGCCGCCGCGGCCCAGGCTATCCTGGCGCTGCTGCTGCGGGGCAGGGTGGTAGTGCCCCTGAACCACACGCTGCCGAAGGAGGCCTTGCGCGGCGCAATCCAGGCATCGGAAGTCAGGCAGATCATTACCTCGCACCGTTTCCAGCAGGCCTTGTCAGCCGCCGGTGTCGACATCACCGCGCTGCTGCAGGGGTATGACATCTTCTACATCGAAGACCTGGCACCGGGTGTTTCCGCCTGGCGCAAGCTGTGCACCGGCATTTGTCTGGGCCTGCTGCCCGCAGCCTGGTGTTATCGATTGTGGGGCGACAGGGTCTCCCCGGATGAGCCCGCCGCCATCCTGCTGAACCACGATAACGACCGTGCACCCGGCGCTGTGCTGTTATCGCATCGCAATGTCATGGCCAACTGCAAGCAGATGTCAGATGTGATGAACACCCGGCGGGACGATGTGATTGCGTCCTGCGTACCGCTCTACCACCCCCTGGGCCTTACGCTCACCACCCTCATGCCCCTGGTGGAAGGCATTCCGATGGCCTGCCACGCCGACCCCCTCGATTCACCGGGTATCGCGAAATCTGTCGCCCGGCACAGCGCGACACTGCTGCCCGGCTCTCCCGGCACACTGGGGCTGTACGCCAACAACGCCGACATCCACCCCCTGATGCTCGACTCCCTGCGGCTGGTGGTATCGGGCGCAGAGCCGCTGCCGGAGGAGGTCCGCGATCAATTTGAGCTGAAGTTCGGCAAGCGCATTTACGAGGGATGGGGCATGGCGGAAACCACGACCGTCGCCACCGTGAATATCCCTGACGCGATGGATACCAGCGACTGGAAAGTGCAGCACGGCAATATCCCCGGCACCGTGGGGATGCCGTTGCCGGGCACCGCCCTGAAAATTATTGATGAGGCTTCCGGTGAGGAACTGCCCCTGGGCCGGGACGGCCAGGTCCTGGTCTGCGGCAGCCAGGTGATGCTGGGTTACCTCGATGCGCCGGAAAAAACTGGCGCCGCGATCACCGAAATCGACGGGCAGCGCTGGTTGCGGACCGGTCACCGCGGGCACCTGACGGAGGAGGGTTTCCTGGTCCTCCAGTAGCTTTCTACAAGTGAAGTTGCGAGATTTCCCATCACAGTCATTTGCCTGGAGCAGAACGGTCTATACTTGAATTCAGATGCTCATGGAGGAAGGCGCCATGCCCAGGCACTCAAAACTTAGCAAGCAACAGGAAATCATTTCGAAACTGAACGCGATCGTGGAGCATGAACTGGCCGGTGTGGTCAGGTACACCCATTATTCTTTTATGATCTTTGGTTATAGTCGTATACCCGTGGTCAGTTGGTTCCGTGACGCGGCAACGGAAACCCTGGATCATGCGACGCAGGCGGGGGAGATGATTACCATGCTTGGCGGGCACCCGTCCCTCGGCATCGGAGACCTGCTGGAAACGCATAAGCATGATATGGGTGAGATACTTGGCGAATCGATGCAGTTCGAGATTCAGGGCGTGGAGTTGTATCGGGAACTTCTGGCACTGGCCGAGGCATCGGGCTCGATCACACTGGAAGAGTATGCGCGTCGCCTTATTGCCGAGGAAGCCATGCACATCAGCGATATCGACAAAATGCTGCGCAAGCCTGGCGATGTGGCCCAGGCCGTCAAAAACGAGGCACCCTGAGAGGTCGCTGCCGAGTATTCTTCATCCAACCGCGACCTTTAAACATCCAGGTTCGCCACCGACAGGGCGTTCTCCTCGATAAACAGCCGGCGCGGTTCCACGTGGTCGCCCATCAGGGTAGTGAATATCTGGTCTGCGGCAACCGCGTCCTCGATAGTCACCTTGAGCATGCGACGCACTTCGGGATCCATCGTGGTTTCCCACAGCTGCTCGGGGTTCATTTCACCCAGGCCCTTGTAGCGCTGGATGCTGTAGCCCTTGCGCGCCTCGGCCATGAGCCAGTCCAGCCCCTCGGCGAAACTGCGGGTGGCCAGGGTCTTGTCACCGCGCTGGAAATAGCCGTCTTCCTCAACCAGGGAGTTAATGGTTTCACCCAGCGCCACCAGTGAGCGGTACTCACCGGAGGCGAAAAACTCCTGCTGGTATTCGGTGGCGGACTCCACCCCGTGGGCCAGCAGCTTGACTACGGGGTAGTACAATTGCCGCTCCTGGTCCTTGCGCACAACTACGGTATAGGCGCTGCCTTTGCTCGCCACGGTTAGCAAGCGCTCACTTAACTGCTCGCAGAACAATGTGACCGCTTGCTCATCCCGCATCTGCTGCTGCGAGAGCGCATCCCCATAGACCATTTCCCAGAGAACCTCGGCGGTGTAAAGCCGGCTGAGGCGATCGATGGTCGCGGCGACCGAGCGGAACCTCGACACCAGCTCCTCGAGGCCACTGCCGGTGATCGGCGGCGCGTCCCGGTTCACGTAAATCGAGGCGCCATCGAGGGCGGACTGGGTCAGGTACTGGTTCAGCGCGTCGTCGTCCTTGAGGTACTGGTGCTGCTTGCCCTTGGCTATCTTGTACAGCGGCGGCTGGGCGATAAAAATATGCCCCCGCTCGATCAGTTCCCGCATCTGGCGGAAAAAGAAGGTGAGCAGCAGGGTGCGGATATGGGAGCCGTCCACGTCCGCGTCGGTCATGATGATAATGCTGTGGTAGCGCAGTTTGTCGGCGTTGAACTCCTCCTTGCCGATGCCGCAGCCCAGGGCCGTGACGATGGTGCCGACCTCGGCGGAGCCCAGCATCTTGTCAAAGCGCGCCTTTTCCACGTTGAGGATCTTGCCCTTCAAAGGCAGTATGGCCTGGAATTTCCGGTTCCTGCCCTGTTTGGCCGACCCGCCCGCCGAGTCGCCTTCCACCAGGTAGAGTTCGGACAGGGCCGGGTCTTTTTCCTGGCAGTCCGCGAGCTTGCCCGGCAGGCCGGCGATATCCAGTGCTCCCTTGCGCCGGGTCATTTCCCGCGCTTTGCGGGCCGCTTCCCGGGCCCGCGCGGCGTCCAGCATTTTGCCTACCACAGCCTTCGCCTCACCCGGGTTTTCCAGCAGGTAGTCGTTGAACTGGGCGTTCATGGTCTGCTCTACCGCGGTTTTCACCTCGGATGACACCAGCTTGTCCTTGGTCTGGGAAGAAAACTTGGGGTCCGGCACCTTCACCGAGATGATCGCCGTCAGGCCCTCCCGGGCGTCATCCCCGGTGGTGTTGACCTTGGCTTTTTTCGCCAGGCCCTCCTTCTCTATATAGGAGTTCAGGCTGCGGGTGAGGGCGGCGCGGAAGCCCGCGAGGTGGGTGCCGCCATCCCGCTGGGGGATGTTGTTGGTGTAACAGAAAATATTTTCCTGGAAGGAGTCGTTCCACTGGAGGGCAACTTCCACGCCGATCCCATCGTCAGTGTCATATTGGAAGTGAAACGGGCGGTTAACGGGTGTCTTATTGAGATTGAGGTAGTTGACGAAGGCCTTCAGGCCGCCATCGTACTGATAAGTCTCTTCTTTTCCGCTGCGTTCATCCTTCAGGACAATGCGTACCCCCGAGTTCAGGAACGCCAGTTCCCGCAGGCGCTTGGCCAGCTGATCAAAATGGAACTTTATGTTCGTGAACGTCGCGGGGGAGGGCCGGAACCTGACGGTGGTGCCCGTTACCTCGGTAACCCCGATCTCCGCCAGGGGCGCATCGGGTACCCCATGGCGATAAACCTGCTCATACCGCTTGCCTTCCCGGCGGATGGTGAGCACCAACTCCTCCGAAAGAGCATTTACCACCGATACACCGACGCCGTGCAGGCCGCCCGAGACCTTGTAGGTGTTGTCGTCAAACTTCCCCCCGGCGTGAAGTACGGTCATGATGACCTCTGCGGCGGAGACTCCCTCCTCGTGCATTTCCGTCGGAATCCCGCGGCCATTGTCCGACACTGTTACGGACTCGTCCGGGTGGATGGCGATGGCAATCTCACTGCAGTAGCCCGCCAGCGCCTCATCGATCGAGTTATCCACCAACTCGAAAACCATATGATGCAGGCCGGTACCGTCATCGGTATCCCCGATGTACATGCCCGGGCGCTTGCGCACGGCATCAAGGCCCTTGAGGACCTTGATACTGGATGAATCGTAGTTATGTTCGCCTTCACTCATAGCTCAACTCTCGATACTGCTTCTATTTATATAGCTCCATCCCGACAGGGGGAGCTCCATCAACCGGTCGCCTCACCGATAACCGCCTTAACCGTGCCCTGTTCCACGTGGAACAAGGCCAGGCCGGACTTGTCCTCGGGCCAAACCGAGGCGATGTCCGCCTCGTCAACGCAGGTAATAAAGACCTGTGCCTTCATTGAAGCCAGCAACTCACAGACCAGCCTGCTGTGCTCAAGATCGAGCTCGGAGGGCAAGTCATCTACCAGGTAGGTACAGCTGCCCTTACCCTGCTCCGACATCAGCTGGCCCTGGGCAAGCTTCAACCCGCATACCACCAGCTTTTGCTGGCCCCGGGACAGGATATCCGCGGCCAGCCTGCCGCCCGTCAATACCCTCACATCTGCTCGCTGGGGCCCCACATGGGTGTAACCCTGCTCAATGTCCGATGCAACGCTGGACTCCAGGGCATTTTCGTACGTCGACTGCCTGTCCCAGCCCTGGTGATACCGCAGCTCCAGCCCGTCGCCAACGGAGGGCAGAAGCCTGCTCATGATGGCCGTAAAGCGCGGTACCAGTTGTTTGAAGTATGCCTTGCGGTATTCCCCGATGGCGGCGCCGGATGTTGCCAGATCCCGGGTCCACACCGCCAATTCCTCGTCGCGAATTTTACCATGCCGCAGCAACTTATTGCGCTGTTTTATACATCGCTGAAAGCGCTGCCACTGCTCCAGGAAGCGGTGTTCCACGTGGAACACGCCCCAGTCCAGGTATTGCCTCCGCGCACCGGGAGCGCCGGTCAACAGTTCGAAGCTATCGGCATTTATCACCTGCAGCGGCAGATACTCCACCAGCTTGGCCAGGGACCTGACCGGGCTCCCGGCCACCTTGATAAGCGCCTCTCCCGCTGCGCTGCGCTGTACCCCGAGGCTGACGCCGGAACCGGGAAGGCCTGGTGCGCTGGCCATGCCGAAAGCAACACAGCTCTCCTGGCCATGGGTAATGAGGGACTTTATGCTGCTTCCCCGGAAAGAACGGGCCATTCCCAGTAAATGAACCGCCTCCAGCACGCTGGTCTTGCCGCTGCCATTGCGACCGAAGAACACGTTCACCTGCGCAAGTTCCTGCAGCTTTACCTGCTTCAGGTTCCTCACGTGATTGATATGGAGACGGGTTAACGACACATGGGCCCGGTGATATCAGGCCGATGGCCGGTGACAGGACACGCGGTTGGGTCCAGGGGAGGGCGCGGCGCCTCCCTCAGAGGCGCATCGGCATGACGACATACAGCGAATCACCGGCATCCGACTCCTCGAGCAGGGCACTGCTGTTGGGATCGGACAGGGAAAGTTTCACATATTCCCCGCTCAGGACCCCCAGCACGTCCAGCAGGTAGCTGACATTGAAGCCCACCTCAAGGGAATCCCCCTGGTACTCTACCGGCACCGCCTCTTCGGCCTCTTCCTGTTCCGGGTTGTTGGCAATGATATCCAGGCTGTTTTTGGTCACTTTCAGCCGCACACCACGGTATTTTTCGTTGGACAGGATCGCCGCCCGCGTGAAAGCCTGGCGCAGCTCAAGCCTTGATCCCAGCACGATCTTGTCGGGTGACCGGGGCAGAACTCGCTGATAGTCAGGAAACTTACCGTCCACCAGCTTCGAGGTGAACGTAAAGTCATTGGTGGTCGCGCGGATATGGTTACTGCCGATAACGATGGCGATGTCGGCATCGTCTTCCAGCAACAGCCGGGCCAGCTCGAGCACGCCCTTGCGGGGCAGGATCACCTGGGTATCGTCGCCAGCTTCAACTTTCCCGGGGAGGGTACATAACGCCAAGCGGTGGCCGTCAGTGGCGACAACCCGCATTTGATTGGCCTTGATCTCCCACAGCATGCCGTTGAGGTAGTACCGCACGTCCTGCTGGGCCATCGCGAAACCGGTTCGATCGATCAGGCGCTTCAGTTGCCCCTGTTTTACCGTGAACTGGTGGGTGCCCATGCTGTCCTCGACATTGGGAAACTCCCGGGCGGGAAGCGTGGCCAGGGTAAATCGGCTGCGACCGGACTTCACCGTCACCTTGCTGTCCTGGGCGGTGAAATCTATATCCGCACCCTCAGGCAATGATTTGCAGATATCCACCAGTTTACGGGCGGGCACGGTAACCTCTCCGGAGTCGCCGGGCTTTGCCAGCTTGACCCGGCCCACCAGCTCGACTTCCAGGTCCGTCCCGGTCAGTGCCAGCTGGTCGCCCTCCAGCACCAGCAGTACATTTGCCAGGATGGGCAGGGTCTGCCTGCGCTCGACCACTCCGGCCACGAGATTCAACGGTTTCAGCAAGGCATCCCGCGAAATAGTGAACTTCATATAACTCTTTTCCCTTCCCAAAGATGGCATTTAATGTGATTGCCCGGCGGGGCCTTTACCCGCCCCGGGACACGTAATCAGAGACGCTATCCGGCTAACTGACGAAGATTATCAAGTTGTGAGCGATCGCAACAGGTTTTTGTAATCTTCGCTAATATCGGAGTTAGATTCACGAAGTTCCTTGATTTTACGGCATCCATGCAACACTGTCGTGTGGTCCCTGCCACCAAAACTGTCGCCGATTTCCGGCAGGCTGTAATTGGTCAATTCCTTTGCCAGGGCCATCGCGACCTGGCGGGGACGGGCCACCGAACGACTGCGCCGCCGGGACATCAGATCGGCCACCTTGATCTTGTAATACTCGGCCACCGTGCGCTGGATATTATCGAGGCTCACCTGTTTGTCCTGCAGGGCCAGCAGGTCCTTCAGGCTGTCCTTGACCAGCTCCACATCGATGGGCTTGCCTATGAAGTGTGCACTCGCTATCACTCTCTTCAGGGCACCCTCAAGCTCTCTTACATTTGAACGAATGCGCTGGGCTATAAAAAATGCGGCGTCCGGGGGCAGGTCAATACGAGCCTGGGTGGCTTTTTTCATCAGGATGGCGACCCTGGTTTCCAGCTCCGGTGGCTCCACGGCCACCGTCAGTCCCCAGCCAAAGCGGGATTTCAGCCGCTCTTCCAGGCCATCGATTTCCTTGGGATAGCGGTCACAGGTCAGGATCATCTGCTGGCCGCCCTCGAGCAGGGCATTGAAGGTGTGGAAAAACTCTTCCTGGGACCGGTCTTTCTTGGCGAAAAACTGGATGTCATCGATCAGCAGCGCATCGACTGACCGGTAGTAACGCTTGAAATCGCTGATCGCGTTGAGCTGAATCGCCTTGACCATATCCGCCACGAAACGCTCTGAGTGCAGGTATACCACTTTGGCCTGGGGATTTTCCTGCTTCAGGGCATTGCCGACCGCGTGCATCAGGTGGGTCTTGCCCAGACCCACGCCACCGTACAGAAACAACGGGTTATAGGAGTCGCCGGGATTTTGTGCCACCTGTTTGGCAGCTGCCAGTGCCAGCTGGTTGGATTTGCCCTCGATGAAATTGTCGAACGTATAATTCTCGACCAGGTGGTGCTGGTGCTGCAGGGAGCCGACCACTTCCACCTTTCGCGCGGGCTCTGCCCTGGACTGGCCGCTCCTGGGGGAGTGGCTGTCCGGAGAGAACATATTGCCGCTGGTCGCGTCGCCGGAGATCGCCGGCTGCATACCCCGGGAGAGCTCGACCCTGGCTGGCTCCCGCCCTGGCGCGGGGGTTTCGGAAGCCACGGAACCGGCAGAAAAAGCTGCCTGGGGGTCAGCCCCCTTTGGTGAGCCCCCGGTCCCTATCTGGAGCACCACGTTGGTAACACTCTCGCGCCCCAACTCCCTGACCAGCTCGGATATCCGCTCGGCAAACTTGTCCGATACAAAGTCCTTGATGAAGCGGTTTGGCGCCAGCAGCATCAGGTTGCGCCCGTCAATATTCGCCTGCAGCGGCCTGATCCAGGTGTTGAACTGTTGTGATGGTAACTCGTCCTGCAGCCGGTCGACGCACTGCTGCCACACTACTTCAGGCAAAATGATCCCCTATATGCCGGTCGCGAGACCGATCAATCACAGCGAAAGTTTGAATACATCAAAGGTCGTAACTTACTGGTGGTTATTGTCCTTCCAGCGGGAGAATAATACGCTGCCTTTGGAGAGTTATCCACATAAATAACGCCTGCGGGATAAAATTTATTTTCATTAAAAATCATATATATAGGCTTATATCGTACATTTTTTAAGCGTTTTTGTGACAGCTGCCGGGGGATTCTTTTTCCTGTTGATAAGTTGTGTATATCTTTGGGGGAAAGTGTGGGCTGATAGCCCGGGACCGCGCCGGACCTGGCTTGTGGCGGTTGTCGAAAACCTGCGCCGGGATGCCGCAGAACCGGCCCCGGGCGGCCCGCCCACCGCCAATGCTCTCGGGTAATATTACCGCCGCTGCGATTGAATTAACCGCGACATTTCAATAGAATACCCCACCTTTTTTCCGGTCAACGTCTGCCGCCGGGTCCTCGGGCCAAACGGTAGCCTGTGGCTTGCACTCAATCTGGAACATAGCTATGAAAAGAACTTTTCAGCCCAGCGTACTGAAACGCGCTCGCACCCACGGCTTCCGTGCACGTATGGCAACCAAGGGCGGCCGCCAGGTACTGAACCGCCGTCGCGCCCGGGGTCGCAAGCGCCTGGCTCTCTAAATCCGGGTAACCATTCCGGGTGAGCGCCAAGGCTCTCGACGAACGTTTTCCCAAAACCAGGCGCTTACTCAAGGCCGGTGATTACAGCAGGGTCTTCGACAACGCGCAGGTAAAGGCGTCACACAAATACCTGCTGTTGCTGGCTTCGTTGAATGACCAACCCGGGCATCGCCTGGGGCTGGTTATAGCAAAGAAAAATGTCCGACTGGCAGTACAGCGCAATCGTATCAAGCGCATTGCCCGGGAGTTTTTTCGCACCCTGCCGGACACTGAACCGACCATGGACGTTGTGCTGCTGACTCGCCGGGGTATAGATCAGTTGGATAATGCGGAACTATCCTCTATATTGCAGCAGCAGTGGCATAAGCTGAGCCACAACATCCCCAAGCCTGAATCGAATACCAGCCGGGACCGCTAATGCGTCGCTTGTTCATTTTTTTTATCGGTTGCTACAAAGCCTGCGTGAGTCCTTTCCTGGGCAACAACTGCCGGTTCTATCCCAGCTGCTCCACCTATGCCCAGGAAGCCATTGCCAACCACGGGGTTTTCAGGGGTTGTTACCTCGCCCTGCGCCGACTGGGTAAGTGCCATCCATGGCACGAGGGCGGAATAGATCCCGTCCCTCCCTGCCCGCACTCACACTAAACCAAAGATATCATTATGGATTTGCAACGCTCATTGCTCATTGGCGCCATAGCCGTACTGTCTTTCATGCTGCTGACGAAGTGGGTGGAGTTCAAGGATGCGAGGTCCGGCGCACACCCCCAGGAAAACACCAGGCTGCTCTCCGCCGATCCCGGGACCTCCACACCTGACCTGCCCGCGGCGAAGGCCGCAGAGTCAGCCGATGACCTGCCCGCGGTGGCGGATTCAACACCGGCACCGACGCCGGCAGACAGCCCCGCGGCGAACAACGGGCGCATTATCCAGATTCACACCGACGTGCTGCAGTTGGCGGTTGACCTTGCCGGTGGTGACATCGTCGAGCTGGCGCTACCCAAATACCCCGCGCAGCTGAATACACCGGATGTACCTTTTGTATTGCTTGAGGAAAACACCACCCGGACCTATATCGCCCAGAGCGGCCTGATCGGCCCCAACGGCATCGACAAAAATGGGCGCCCCACCTATACCACTACTTCTTCTATTTACAGGATGGCCGAGGGCAAGGACGAGCTGGTAGTCGCACTGCAGTGGCAGGATGACACCGGAGTAAAAGTCACCAAGCGTTTCACCCTGGAACGAGGGGACTACCTCATCAGGATCGACTACCTGGTCGAGAATGGCGGCGACAGCCGCTGGCAGGCCAACCTCTTCGGCCAGCTCAAGCGCGACAGCAGCCCAGCGCCGTCAGCCAATAGTACCGGCGGCATGGGACTCAATCCCTTCCTGGGCGCCGCGCTCACGCAGCCCGATGACCACTTCACCAAGTTCACCTTCAAACAGATGGCCGAAGATCCTTTCAAGGCCAGTCTGCCCGGGGGCTGGGTGGCGATGATAGAGCACTATTTCCTCAGCGCCTGGATTCCCAACCCCGCGCAAAACCACAACTACAGCACAAGGGTTACCAGCGGCGGCTTCAATATAGCGGGATTCACCAGCCCGGCCCTCGTGCTGGAACCCGGCCAGCAGGGTGAGGTCGGGGCAAAGTTCTACGCGGGCCCCAAGGACCAGTACCGGCTGAAGGAAATATCGCCCTACCTCGAACTCAGCGTGGATTACGGCTGGTTGTGGTGGATTGCCCAACCCCTGTTCTGGCTGCTGACAAAAATACATTCGCTGGTCGGCAACTGGGGCGTGGCTATCATCCTGCTGACAGTCACCGTCAAGGCAGCATTTTTCAAGCTGTCCGCCACCAGCTACAGGTCCATGGCCAATATGCGCCGGGTCCAGCCCAAGATGCAGGACATTCGCGAGCAGTTCGCGGATGACAAGCAGAAACAATCCCAGGCCATGATGGAGCTGTACCGCAAGGAAAAGATCAACCCGATGGGGGGCTGCCTGCCGATAATGGTACAGATGCCGGTATTTATCGCGCTCTACTGGACCCTGATGGAAAGCGTGGAGCTGCGCCAGGCGCCGTTTATCCTGTGGATAAAGGATCTCTCGGTCATGGACCCGTACTTCGTGCTGCCGCTGCTGATGGGAGCCAGCATGTTCTGCATGCAACTGCTGAACCCTCCACCACCGGACCCCATGCAGGCGAAGATCATGAAGTGGATGCCGATCGTATTTACTTTCTTCTTCCTGTGGTTCCCGGCCGGCCTGGTACTGTACTGGGTCGTCAATAACCTGTTGTCCATGGCGCAGCAGTACGTCATCACCCGGCAAATCGAGGCCGGGGCCGCGAAGTCCTGATCGACAGGGATACCATTGCGGCCATCGCGACCGCTCCGGGCAGGGGCGGCGTGGGCATCATCCGTATCTCCGGCCCCGGGGCCGGTGCGATAGGCGCCGCGCTGTGCCGGCTCGAGTTCCGGCCTCGCCACGCCCACCTTGCCTCTTTTCATACCATCGATGGAACCCTGCTGGATTCAGGCATAGCACTGTTTTTTCCAGGTCCCCACTCTTTTACCGGCGAGGACGTGGTTGAACTCCAGGCCCATGGCGGCCCGGTTATTCTCGACCTGCTGCTGCAGGATGCCTGCCAGCGGGGTGCGCGCCTGGCGCGGCCGGGAGAGTTTTCCGAGCGCGCCTATCTCAATGACAAAATCGACCTGGCCCAGGCCGAGGCTATTGCCGACCTCATAAACAGCACCACCCGGCAGGGGGCGCTGAACGCCAGTCGCTCGTTGCAGGGTGAGTTTTCACGCAGGATCAATCAACTGGTCGCGATGGTGACCAACCTCAGGGTGTATGTGGAGGCCGCTATAGATTTCCCCGAGGAGGAGATCGATTTTATCCAGGAGGGACAGGTGGCGCAGCAACTGGCAGCCATCATCGAACAGCTGGATGCAGTGCTGCGCCAGGCGCGACAGGGCAGCCTTATGCAGGAAGGTATGAAGCTGGTAATCGCCGGCAAGCCCAACGCTGGAAAATCCAGTCTGCTGAACGCCTTGTCAGGCAGTGATAACGCTATCGTCACAGCGATCGCGGGCACCACCCGCGACGTGCTGCGCGAACATATCCAGATAGATGGCATGCCCCTGCACATAGTGGACACCGCCGGACTTCGGGACAGCGAGGACGAAGTGGAACAGGAAGGTATTCGCCGCGCCTGGCGAGAAATGGCATCGGCGGACAGGATCCTTCTGGTAGTGGATGACAGCGATCCCACCGCTGTCGATCATCCGGACCTGATCTGGCCGGAACGCAGCGAGCACCTCGATCGCGATATTCCGGTTACGATAATTCACAACAAGTGCGACCTTTCGGGCCATCCCCCCCGGCTGGACCCGAAGGGCGATAATGCCGTAGTGGTTCTGTCAGCCAAAACCGGCGCGGGCATGGACCTGCTCAGGCAGCACCTTAAATCCTGCATGGGTTTCCAGAATTCCGGTGAGGGTAATTTCAGCGCGCGGCGTCGACACCTGCAGGCACTTGAAACCGCTGGCGGGTTCCTGCGGGCCGGCCGGGACCAGCTGCTGGCAGCGGGAGCCGGCGAACTGCTGGCGGAAGACCTGCGGCAGTGCCAGCAAAGCCTCGGCGAGATAACCGGGGCCGTCAGCAGTGACGAGTTACTGGGACATATATTCTCGAGTTTTTGCATCGGCAAATAACCCCGGGATATACACACTCCAGGCACAGTTATCCCACAACCTTACCCACATATATATATCGATACACAGGCTATCCCCTCGCTGCTAACCCCGACATCATGACAGTTGGCGGATGTGCAGGCTTTGGGGAAAATCCCTGTATAAACACTGATCCCGGCCTGAATCCAGCTGTGGACAAACCAGCACGCGGTCGGAGGGCGAATTCTGTACACAGAAGAAGCCGTTCCGTACACCGGGTAGCCACGGCTTTTCAACGCCGGTTTCAGTGGTTTCAGCTGTACTTGTGATAGTCGTATCCCGTTGTTTCATAAGGAGTAAATCGGCTTATCCACGAGTCCGGGGTCCCCTAATAATAATTACAACAATAGTTCTATATATACAGGCATATATATTTACTTTGTATTAATTACCTCTAGCACGCGCATTGCCGATTTATTCTGCCGCCGGTCCCGGATACTGGTCGCGCAGCACCCGCTTGAGAACCTTGCCGCTGGGGTTGCGCGGAATCTGCTCGATAAACACCACCGCCTTGGGCAGCTTGAACCGCGCCAGTTTACCGTTGCAGTGCGCCAGCACCTGGGCTTCGGTGAGTGAGCTGTCCGATGTCACGACGACCGCCAGTGGGCTCTCACCCCACTTGGCGCTGTCCTGCCCGATCACGGCCGCATCGACTATCGCCACATGAGCCAGCAGGACATTCTCGATCTCAGCCGGGTAAACGTTTTCACCACCGGAGATGATCATGTCCTTTATCCGGTCCTGGATCGTGACAAATCCCTCCTCATCCATAACAGCCACATCGCCTGTATGCAGCCAGCCGTCGATAATGGTTTCGGCGGTGGCTTCCGGCCGGTTCCAGTATTCTTTCATGTTGTGGGGTCCGCGCACCTGGACCTCGCCTGCCTCCCCGCGCGGCAGTTCGTTGCCGGCGGTATCGGCGATGCGCACCTGGGTGTGGAAGAATGATTTGCCGGTGGAACCGATCTTGCGCCTGGCGTCATCCGGACCGATCAGGCAGGCCGGTCCGCAGGTTTCTGTCATACCGTAGACCTGGTGAATCTCGATGCCCAGTTCCAGATAGGCGTTGATGGTAGTTACCGGCAGGGGCGCTGCACCGCTGGTGATGGCCCGCAGGCTGGACCAGTCGAAACGCTGGAAATCCGGTACCTGCAACATGAAACCCAGCATCGCCGGTACCGCCAGGGTGGTGTTGATCTGCTCTGTCTCAATCAGCGACCAGGTTTTATGGGGGTCGAAATTGCGCAGGATCACCAGGGTATTGCCCTTGTAGACAGAGCCTATCATCGGTGTGAGGGCGCCAACGTGAAACAGTGGCAACAGTATCAGGTACTTGTCTGAAAGGTGAATTTCCGCCGTGTTGCACAGGGTGAGCAGCGCCCAGAATACTGTCTTGTGGGTATGCACGACCCCTTTCGGGTTGCCGGTGGTACCCGAGGTATACATGATAAAAAGGTTGTCGTCCTCCCCGGCCTTGTCCCCAGGTTCACCGGCGCTGTTGCCGGCCAGGAGCTCTTCGTAGCCCAGCGCAAAATCAGGTCCCCCTTCCTCGATGCAGATCCAGTGCTCGATATCGCTGCCGGCGCTTCCCATGGCCCTTATCTGCTCCACTACGGGGGCGAAATCCAGGTTGAAAATAAGTACCCTGGCGCCGCCATCCTTGAGGATAAACGCAAGCTCGTCCGCGGTCAGGCGCCAGTTCAGTGGCATCAGGACGATGCCGGCCTTGGCCGGGCCAAAGAAGCTTTCCAGGAATTCATGGCCGTTATAGGTTAGCAGCGCTGCCCTTTCCCCGCGCCTGAGTCCCAGCGACAGGAGTGAAGAACAGCACCGGTTGGCCCGCTCATTGAGTTCTGTAAAATTAAATCGGCGGTTTTCCGCAACGTCGAACAGCGCTTCCCGCTGCGGGTTGAGAAAGGCGCGGGTGGTGAGGGAATCCCCAATATTGAATCCGGTGTTCATGGCAGTGCCTCGCTTTTTCAATTGGCTGGCGTCACTTTCTGCTGGCAGTCCGTGACGGTCCATCAGTTATCTCTGGCGTGTATTGTAGTTGTTTGGGGCGATCGCGTCAGTTGCGCTTTCGGCTTCGCATTATCAAGTGCGGTGGAATCGTAATATAGTATCGTCCTGGTTTTCATTGATCACCTGGATCGACCTGTTGGGGCTCAAGAGCCTGGCACAACTGGCCGAGCGGGTCTGCCAGCACAGAGGTATCAGAATGACCGCACCACAAGCCGCCACCCCACTGCGTATTGACATAGTTTCGGACGTTGTCTGCCCCTGGTGCATTATCGGTTATAAGCAGTTACAGCTGGCGCTGGCGCAGATGTCCGGCGCATTCGCGGTGGATATTCATTGGCAACCATTTGAGCTCAACCCCCACATGCCTGCCCAGGGACAGGACCTGCGTGAACATATCGCCGAAAAATACGGCACCACCGCTGACCAGAGCCGCGGGGTAAGGTCGCGCCTGACAGAGCTGGGTGCATCACTGGGATTCACCTTTGACTATTTTGACGGCATGCGCATATACAACACGTTTCTCGCCCACCAGTTACTGCACTGGGCCGGTGAATGTGGCAGGCAGACCGAATTGAAAATGGCGCTGTTCGAGGCGTTTTTCAGCAGGCGGGAAAACGTCGGCGATGTGAACATGCTCGCTGCAATCGCCGGTCGCGCGGGACTTGATCACGGGCAGGCAATGGATGTGCTGAACTCCGGTCGCTATGTCGAAATCGTGCGCCGGGAGCAGGCCCGCTGGCTGGATCAGGAGGTGCATGCGGTGCCGATGTTCTATTTCAACGGCGGGTACCCGGTTCCCGGAGCCCAGGAAGCACAGACCTTTGTCCGGGTCCTCGGAAAACTGAAAGATAAAATTGAATTGACCGCTGCGGGCTGATCAATCGCTGCCCGGCACCAGGAAATGGGCTCGCGCTATCGCCACCGGTTCCTCGCTGTTTTCCTGCCACGCGGTGATGCTGACATTGGCTATCTGTCGTCCCTGACGGGTCAGTACACAGCGCGCGAAGGTGTCCCGCAGGCGAGCCGGCCGCAGGTAGTCCAGGGAAAAGTTTATAATTCTCGGCAGCACCGGATCATCCATCCTGGCTACCAGGTGGAGCG
>JAOUDU010000294.1 GCA_029859085.1 Gammaproteobacteria bacterium
TAAATTTTGAATCATCAACAATCGCCACCTGAAATATCGAACGATAGCCGGAGCGAAAGCCGCGCCCTTATGATTTCCCTCAAGCAACTCACCTACGCTCTTGCAGTAGAGAAAACACTTCATTTCAAGAAAGCGGCCGAATTGAGCAATATCAGCCAATCGGCCCTCAGTACCGCGCTCCATGAACTGGAGAAGCAGCTGGGGTTACAGATTTTTGAACGGGATAATAAAAAAGTCCTGGTGACACCCATCGGCAGGCAGGTATTGGAAAAGGCCCGGGACATTGTGCTGCAGGTGGAAGATTTGCAGCACCTGGCCGATGCCCGGAGAGCGCCCTTGAGCTATCCATTGACTGTTGGCTTGATTCCTACCATCTGCCCCTACCTGTTGCCCAGGATATTGCCGCTACTGAACGAGCGTTATCCGCAAGCCCAGCTGAATATCGTCGAAGAGCAGTCACATCTGCTGGTGGATATGGTCCGGCGGGGTGAGATTGACACGGCTATATTGGCCTTGCCTTTTCCCTGTGAAGGCCTGCTCAGCCTGGAATTCTGGCAGGAGGACTTTTACTGGGTGGCGTTGAAAGGGGAGAAATATACAACCCGGAAAGAGATTACCAGCAACGAGCTGAGCCACTGCCATTTGATGTTGCTGAAGGAGGGGCATTGCCTTAAAGACCACATCCTGGAAGCGTGCAATCTGCCGGCGCAGGACGCCAACCAGGGTTTTGGCGCCACCAGCCTCAATACCCTGATCCAGATGGTGCTGGGGAACCTGGGCACTACCCTGATCCCGGAGATGGCCATGGATCCGCTTATCTCCCAATACCCGTCGCTGGCCGCCGTCCATTTGAACGAACCCGGCCCGCATCGCCGGATCGCGTTCCTTGTGCGGCCCAATTACAGCTGCACTTCAAGCGTTGAAGCCCTCATGGAGATTTGCAAAGGGGCATTGACGCGACGCAATTGATGTCCCAAAAAATAGAACGTCAATATCTAGTTCTTTTAATTTACCTATCAATATGGCGGGTAATAGACTCTGGGGTTACAGTCTATGTCCCAATCCCAGGAGGGTATGTGCAATGCTTGGAAAATCACTTCCTTTATTGACCGCGTTAACGGTGTCTCTTGCAACCCTGACGTCGGCAGGTGCGCTGGCGCAAGAATCCATGGCTCCGAACAATGAGTTCTGGTGGCCAAACCAGTTGGACCTGAGCCCGTTGCGCGCGCATGCCGCCGAATCCAACCCGATGGGCGATAACTTTGACTACGACAAGGCCTTCGCCAGTGTCGATATCAATGCGCTCAAGGCGGACATTGCGAAGGAGATGACCACGTCCCAGGACTGGTGGCCCGCTGACTGGGGCACCTATGCCGGTCTGTTCATCCGCATGGCATGGCACAGCGCCGGCACCTACCGCAGCATGGACGGTCGCGGTGGCGCCGACGGTGGTCAGCAGCGCTTCGAGCCGCTGAACAGCTGGCCGGATAACGCCAACCTCGACAAGGCGCGCCGCCTGTTGTGGCCGGTCAAGAAAAAATATGGCCGCGACGTATCGTGGGGCGACCTGATGGTGCTGGCCGGCAACGTGGCGCTGGAGAAGGCCGGGTTCAAGACCTTCGGCTTCGCCGGTGGCCGCGCCGATGACTGGGAAGCGGACCACGTATACTGGGGCGCGGAGAAAAAGTGGCTGTCTGACGACAAGCGCTACAGTGGCAAGCGCGATCTCGAAAACCCGCTGGCCGCGGTGCAGATGGGCCTGATCTACGTCAACCCGGAGGGTCCGGTCGGTCACACGGGTGATCCGCTGGCCGCCGCGAATGACATTCGCGACACCTTTGGCCGCATGGGCATGAACGACGAGGAGACCGTCGCGCTGATTGCCGGCGGTCACACCCTGGGCAAGACCCACGGCGCCCACAAACCCGAAGGTTGCGTCGGCCCCGAGCCGGCCGCTGCGCCGATCGAGCAACAGGGTCTGGGCTGGGCCAACAAGTGTGGCAAGGGCAATGCCGAAGACACCGTCACCAGTGGCCTCGAGGGCGCCTGGACCCCGACGCCCACGCAGTGGACGACTATTTTCCTGCAGAACCTGCTGGCCATTGAATGGGTGCAAACGAAGAGCCCTGCCGGCGCGGTCCAGTGGATTCCCAAGGATGAGTCGATGCGCGAGATGGTGCCGGATGCCCACATTGCGGGCAAGCGTAATCCGGTGGTGATGCTGACCACTGACCTTGCGCTCCGGGAAGACCCGGCCTACCGCAAAGTCTCGGAGCGGTTCGCCAAGGATCCGGCTGCGTTCGAGGATGCCTTCGCCCGCGCCTGGTTCAAGCTGACCCACCGCGACATGGGTCCGAAGGCCCGCTACGTCGGCGTGGAAATTCCGTCAGAGACGCTGATCTGGCAGGATCCGGTGCCGGCGGCCGACCCCGCGAAACTGGTTGACGCCAACGATGTGGCCAGCCTGAAGAAAGATGTGCTCGCTTCCGGCCTGCCCGTTACGGACCTGGTCCGCACTGCCTGGGCCGCTGCAGCGTCCTTCCGGGGCACCGATAATCGCGGTGGCGCCAACGGTGGCCGCCTGCGCCTCGCTCCGGAAAAAGACTGGGCGGTCAACGACCCGGCGATGGTGGCAAAGGTGTTGAAGGGTCTTGAGAAGATCCAGGCGAAGTTCAACAAGGCTCACGCCGGTGGCAAGCAGGTATCAATGGCCGACATGATCGTGCTGGGTGGCGCTGCCGCCGTCGAGAAAGCTGCCAGCGATGCCGGGCACAGTGTCACGGTTGCGTTCAAGCCGGGTCGCACGGATGCCACGCAGGAGCAGACGGATGTGCAGTCATTTGCCCTGCTGGAGCCGCGCGCCGATGCCTTCCGCAACTACTACGGCAAGGGCGCCAGGCTCACGCCGACCGATGCGCTGGTCGACCGGGCTGATGTGCTGAACCTGACGGTGCCGGAGATGACCGTGCTGGTGGGTGGTATGCGTGCACTGGGCGCCAACACCGACGGGTCCAAAAACGGTGTATTTACCGCCCAACCCGGCAAGCTGACCAACGACTTCTTTGTCAACCTGCTCGACCTGTCCACCGTGTGGGAAAAGTCACCCAAGGGCGAGGGTCTGTATATCGGCAAGGATCGTTCCAGTGGCAAGGTCAAGTGGACCGCAACGCCGGTCGACCTGATATTCGGCTCCAACTCGGAACTGCGCGCCGTTGCAGAGTACTATGCAGCCGATGATGCCCAGGAAACCTTCGTCAATGACTTCGCCGCGGCATGGACCAAAGTGATGCAGAATGACCGCTTTGACCTGAAGTAAAATCCTGTAGAGGGTATCCGAAGGCTGTCACGGTACGGCCGGGCTGATACACCACCAGCGGCGACGTTCACACGTCGCCGCTTTTTTTTCGCCATCGAGTCGCAGATCAGCTGCACTTCAGCCAGTAAAACCCGTAGGCGGGAATGACTACCTCGTCGCCGAACCGGGTGGGGGCGGCGCCGCTGACGATATCGTGCAGGTCTCCCAGTTCGAACCGGCCGCGGTTGCGCAGGTCCGTGAGATCGAGGCGCTCCGGCTCGTCGTTGAAATTGGCTATCACCAGCACCGAATCGAGTGTCACCGCGGGATTCGAGCGGGTGAACACGAACAGGTGCGGATTGCCGACGTCGATCAGTTCCCGGTTATTGTGGTCGGCCAGGGCCGCCGTGGACTTGCGCACCGCAATCATTTGCTTCAGTCCGTCGAATATGCGCTGCTCGACGCTGCCCCGCTGGTGGCGCAGCTCCGCCCGGTCCCAGTCATAGCGCGGGCGGTGGATCCAGCGCGAGTCACGGGCCTTCTCGGCATCCTTGAGGAAATCCTCGTTGTTGAGGGTGCCGAGTTCGTCGCCGTAATAGATCAGCGGGATTCCCCCGAAAGACATGATCAGGCTGTGCAGCAGGAGAACCTGGTCAATGCTGCGCTGTACCTCTGCCTCATCGCCGCGCTCCAGTGCGGTCTCCAGGCCGACCAGGGATGCCAGCGACCCGGAAATACGGGCGTCGCCGGTTTTGGCGTTGCGGCCGAAGGGTTTTCCCCTGGCGGTGGAGTCCGCGTAGGCGCCGGTGTAGTAGTCGATCAGGAAGCGTCGGTGGGCGGCCGGGTCGTAACCCACGGCGCGGATATCGTTATCGTCGAACCCCAGGCCGATGTCATCGTGGCAGCGCGCGTAATTCAGCCAGGTCGCGCGGTCCAGTTTGACCGGCAGGCTGCTGATACCCTGGTTGAGCAGCTTCGCATTCCTGGTGGCCAGGGCATCCCACAACAGGGCCATGAAGGTGGCGTTGTAGGCGATTTCGCACTCCTTGGCGATCACCGCGTCCTCACCGAAGTACTTGATGATTTCCACCGGTGCGACGATGGCCTCCGCAATGAACAGAACGCCGGGTGCGGTGACCTGGCAGCAGTCCTTGAACAGCTGCAGGATCAGGTGCGCCTCCCGCTCGTTCTGGGAGGTGGTGCCGATCTTTTTCCACAGGAATGCCACCGCATCGAGGCGCACGATATCGGCGCCCCGGTTGGCCCAGAACAGGATGATATCGAGCATTTCGATGAAAACGGCGGGGTTGCTGTAATTGAGGTCCCACTGGTAGTTGTTGAATACCGTCATCACCCATTTCTGCATGGTTTCATCGAAGGTGAAATTGCCAGGCGCTGTCTCGGGGAAGATCTC
>JAOUDU010000295.1 GCA_029859085.1 Gammaproteobacteria bacterium
TCTTCAAGCAAACTAGGCGCACGATGCAGACAGACTATTTCACGATACGCACGCGGCATCAGTGCACATTCCGCCCGTGAGACCAGGTCGCAAACAGAGCGCCCGGCCGAGTGCGAAAGGCCGCGCCCCGGGTGGGATCCCGGCCGGCACACGCCGCCCTCCCGCACACCCGCCCCGGCGTGCCGGCCTCTGGCACAGGGTAATTGCGCCGCTGCTGCGGATAACGCTCGGCGTGATTCTGCTGGGCGGCGCGCTGGCACTGGCATATGTCGCCCACGACGAGATGCGCAACAGTACCCTGCAGTCGCGCTGGCTGGCGGATTTTGCGGCAGAGATCGGCTTTCACGTCGAGGCCGGGGCGGCCCGCGAGCCACTGACCCCCGATCGCGGTCCCTGGGACGTGCGGCTCGGTTATGCGGATCTTCCCGCCTTCCAGCAACGCCTGCTGCGCAATGGCTACGGCATCGACCGGCAGGCGGTGCCATCCCGGCGCCTGAGCGAACTGGCAGCGCGCGGCGTGTTCAATGTGTACCCGGAAAAGAGCCAGGCGGGCCTGCAGTTGCTCGACATGAATGCCGAGGTGATACAGCAGGCCCGCTACCCGCGCCAGGTGTACCCGAATTTCGAGTCCATACCCGCGCCGGTGGTACAGGCACTGCTGTTCGTGGAAGACAGGGAATTGCTCGACGAGACGCGCCCTGACATGAACCCGGTGGTCGACTGGGAACGGCTGGGCATGGCGGTTGCACAACAGGGGCTGAAAGCCGTCGGCCGCGAACACAAGGTGATCGGCGCCAGCACCCTCGCCACCCAGCTCGAGAAATTCCGTCATGCCCCGGGCGGCATCACCCGCGACGCGCGCGACAAGCTCTACCAGATGGGAGCCGCGAGTTTGCGGGTGTACAGCCAGGGCCCCTCCACATTGCCCGCACGCCGTAACCTGGTGCTGAACTATCTCAATTCGCTGCCGCTAGCGGCGCAGCCGGGTTTTGGCGAGGTCAGCAGCATCGGCGACGGCCTGCAGGCCTGGTACGGCAGCGACTTCGCGACAGCCAACCGCGTGCTGTCCACGACCTCGGCACCGGCTGCCGAGCGTGCGTACTATTACAAGCAGGCGCTCAGCCTGATCCTGGCGGTGCGTCGACCGAGTTACTACCTGGGGCGAGACACGTCCGCACTGGCAAGGCTCACTGACAGCTACCTCAGGCGCATGGCCAGCGAGGGCGTGATCACGCCCGAGCTCGCGGCAGCCGCGCTGGCAACACCGCTCACGTTGCGCGAACGTGCCAGGTCGTCACCGGTGACCGACTTCACCGGCCAGAAGGGCGTGAATCTCGCCCGCACCCGATTGCTTTCCCTGCTCGACGTGCGGAGCCTCTACGAACTCGATCGCCTCGACCTGACGGTCCGCACCAGCCTGGATGCCCAGGTGCAGCTTGGCGTGACGGAATTCCTGCGCTCCCTGGCGAAGCCCGAACGCATCGAGGAACTCGGGCTGACCGGAGCCCGGCTGCTGCGCGCCAACGATCCCGGCAAGGTGATCTACAGCCTGACACTGTATGAACGCGGGACGGGCTTCAACCGGCTTCGCATCAACGCCGACAACCTCGACCAGCCGCTGGATATCAATTCCGGCGCAAAGCTCGACCTGGGCTCGACTGCGAAGTTGCGCACACTGATAAGCTGGCTCGAGCTGATCAGCGAGGCGCACGCCCAATACAGCGTGCTGCCAGCCGCCGAGCTGGCGCGGGTGACGCTGCACCCGCGCGACCGGCTGGGCGGCTGGGTGGTCGACTACCTGCGCGCCAATCCCGGCGCGGACCTGCACTCGACCCTGGCGGCGGCGATGCAGCGACGCTACTCAGCCAGTACGGCGCAGACCTTTTACACGGGCGGCGGCGCGCATACCTTCGCCAACTTCGAGAGCAGGGACAATAACAGCATAGTGACGGTGGCAGAGGCACTCAGGCGGTCGGTGAACCTGGTTTTCATCCGGGTGATGCGCGAGATTGCCGACCACTACATGTACCGCGCGCCATCGACCACTGCGCGACTGCTGGAAAATTCCAAAGACCCGGGGCGTGACGAGTACCTGCGCCGGTTCGCCGATCGCGAGGGCAGTGTTTTCCTGCGTCGCTTCTACAGGAAATATCATGGCAGGACTGCCGACGAAGCCGTCGCGGCGCTGCTGGATGGAGTGCATGTCTCACCGCGCGCGGTGGTGGTCGCGCTGCGCTCGGTCTGGCCCGACATGCGGGCACAGGATCTGGCGCCCTGGATGGTGCGCTACGTACCCGACCAGAGCTACACGCCGGCAGCGCTGGAGGAGGTATTCAACCGCTATCCACCGGACAAGTTCAATCTCAATGATCGCGGTTACCTGGCGCGGGTGCACCCGCTGGAACTGTGGCTGATCAACTACCTGGTGACTCATCCCGACGCAAGCATAAACGAGGTCCTCGAGGCGTCGGCGGACGCGCGCCAGGAAGTCTATCGCTGGCTGATGAAGACCAGCCGCAGGCACGCCCAGGACAAGCGTATTCTCGATCTGCTGGAAATCGAGGCGTTCCAGGAACTGCATGAGCAATGGCAGCGCCTGGGTTACCCCTTCGCCTCGCTGACCCCTTCCCTGGCAACGGCAATCGGCAGCTCCGGTGACCGGCCCGCGGCACTCGCTGAACTGATGGGTATTATCGTGAATGGTGGCGTCCGCTATCCGGCACGCCTGATCGAGGAGCTGCATTTCGCGGCCGACACACCCTATGAAACGCAGTTCAGTGCGTTGCCGGCTGCCGGCCAGCGCGTACTGGACCCCGAGATAGCCGCGGTGGCACGTGCGGCGCTGATCGATGTGGCCGAAAACGGCACCGCCCGCGCACTGCAGGGTTTTGTGAAGCGCCCAGACGGCTCACGCCACCTGGTAGGCGGCAAGACCGGCACCGGCGACCACCGCTTCGAGGTGTATGCCTCGCCGGGCCGCCTGATTTCCTCGCGGGTGGTCAATCGCGTCGCAACATTCGTATTCATGATCGATGACCGCTTCTATGGCACCATTACGGCCTTCGTGCCGGGCGAGCAGGCCGCGCAGTACGAGTTCACCAGCGGGCTGCCGGTGCGCCTGCTCGGCGCGCTGATGCCGACCCTGGCACCGTTGCTGGATGGCGCACCGGATTGAGTGTGATTTGCATGTAACAATGCGCAGTACCTTACTCCCGGCCTCCAGGGCATGAGCCTGGGCCCAGCTGATTGCCGACAAGGATCCGGAGTACAAAAAGCTCTACGGGTTCTGGCGCGAGCCGCCGGGCGCTAGGGCAGTACCGTCATCATCAGGAAGCCGGAAAAGGCGGCGTTGGAGGGCGACAGGCTCTTGTCCACCGTCTTTTTGCCATCGTTGATCAGCTTGCGGTACTTGCGGTAGAAATCCCAGCTCGGGGTGGGCCGGTAGACCGGGTCCTCGATGTCGAAGAACCTGAGTATGCCCTTCGCGGTGGTGGGTTTGACGAACACCTCGCGGGTGGGCCTGTAGTAGGCCGGTATGATGGTCACCAGGCTCCACTTGGCGAGCTTGCCGGTTTTGAGAATATCCACCATCGCCTCGAAGCCCGCCTGCTGCCTGCCGTGGAGGATCTCGCGCAGCGCGTTCACCAGGAAGGCTTTCTCGTGTTCATCCAGGGTTTTGACGAAGTCCCTGAACCTGGGCTTCTCGAACACCGACACCATCGATGAGCGGGAGACCACCTTGACCATATTGGCCGCGGTCAGATGGATATTGGCGCAGGCCCGTTCGCTGAAACTCTGCTGCGCCAGCTCGACCATCGCCGTCATGCGATGCTTCCTGCCGATTTTCGCGATTTCCGGATCGTTGAACCCCTCCGGGAAACGGCTGAGGAATTCCCTTTCGGCGGCCTGCAGCCTCGCCTGGTTCAGCACGCGGACACCTCAGCCGGCGGGACGGCTGGCCGCGGGGCCGGCGATGGCCATGGCTTTCTGGTAAGCAGGCCGTGCACTCACCCGCTCCACGTAGGCTCTGGTATTGGGCAAGGAGTCGTCGATTGCCCGCGCACCGAGCATGCCGAGGGAGGTCAGGTTGAACATCGACATGATGTCGGCGCAGCTGAACCGCGGGCCACCCAGGTATTCCGATTCCCCCAGGCGCTGCTCCAGCGCCCGGTAGATACCTTCCTCCCGGCGCCCGGTGGTGGTCATCATGATGTTGTCAGCCGTCGGTTCCATACCAGCGGACTGGACCGCTATTTTGATAAACAACACGCTCTGCAGGTTGTTGTTGAACTGCATCCAGTAGAGGTAATGCGGATAATCGGGATCGTCTGGGTGCACGGACAGGCGGCCACCGCCATGGCGCTGTGAAATGTATTCGACAATAGCGGTGGATTCCGCCATCACCAGGTCGCCATCGGTGATGACCGGTGCGGTGCCTGCCGGGTGCAGGGCGCGGTACTCTGCAGGGGCGAGGAAATCGTCACCGCGGTCGTACCACTTCAATTCGTAGGGCAGCCCCAGCTCCTCCATCAGCCAGACAATACGGTCGGATTGTGAAACGCCCAGGTGGTGGATGGTGATCATGTGCTGCTCCGGTTTCGGGTGAGTTGTCTGCGCAGCAGCATAGCGGAAATAAACAGAAAATGTGGTCTGTCCCCATTTTCTTTTTGGGCAATAGCCGGCGGGTCGACTGCCAGACCTGCCCC
>JAOUDU010000296.1 GCA_029859085.1 Gammaproteobacteria bacterium
CTCGGAGCAGGGCGTGAAATTCCAGTCACCGGTGGACGGCGCGAAAGTCTTCCTCGACCCGGAGACATCGATGGCGATCCAGCGCAGCCTGGGCGCGGATATCGTCATGATCTTCGACGAGTGCACGCCCTACCCGGCGACGGAGGCCGAGGCGCGCGCATCGATGGAGCTGTCCCTGCGCTGGGCGGCCCGCAGCAAGGCCGCCCACGCGGGCAATAACGCCGCGCTGTTCGGCATTGTGCAGGGCGGTATGTACCCGGGCCTGCGCGCCGAGTCGCTGGCCGGGCTGGAAGCGATCGGCTTCGACGGCTACGCCATCGGCGGGCTCTCGGTGGGCGAGCCCAAGGAAGAGATGCTTGTCGTGCTCGACGCGATGCAGCACCAGCTGCCGGTCGACAAACCCCGCTACCTGATGGGGGTGGGCACCCCCGCGGACCTGCTGGAAGGCGTGCGCCGGGGCATCGACATGTTCGACTGCGTGATGCCCACCCGCAATGCCCGCAACGGCTACATCTTCACCAGCCGGGGCGTGCTTAAGCTGCGCAACAACCGCCACAGGACAGACACCGCGCCGCTGGATGAAGCCTGCGGCTGCTACACCTGCAGCAACTTCAGCCGCGCCTACCTGCACCACCTGGACAAGTGCAAGGAGATCCTGGGCTCGCAGCTCAATACCATCCACAACCTGCACTTCTACCAGCAGCATATGGCGGCGATACGCGAGGCGATCGCGGCGCAGCGGCTGGATGAATTCTCCCGGGAGTTCCATGAGCAGCAGGCCCGGGGCGTCTAGCGGTGTATACCTTCTGCTTCTATGTGCCGGAGACCGCGCTGGAGCAGGTGAAAGCCGCGGTGTTTGCCGCCGGCGCCGGCCGTATCGGCAACTATGACCACTGCTGCTGGCAGGTGGCGGGGCAGGGCCAGTTCCGGCCGCTGGCGGGCAGCAATCCCGCGATCGGCCGCCGGGGCGAGATTGAAACGGTCATGGAATACCGGGTGGAAATGGTGTGCGAGGCAGGCTGCATCGCGGCCGCAGTGGCCGCGATGAAAGCCGCGCACCCCTATGAAGAGCCCGCCTGGCATGTGCTCGAAATGGTGACGGAGCTGCCGCCCTGATGGCGTCCCTGCACGGGCTGTTCCAGCGCCTCGAGCGGGAACTGCCGCTGTCGGGCCTGGCCTGGGACGGCCCCTTCGGGCAGCGCCGCGAGGCGGCCGTGCTGGTGGCCCTGACCGCGGAGCCCGCGCCGCGGGTGTTGCTCGGCCGCAGGGCCATGCACCTGCCACTGCATCCGGGCGAGATCGCGTTCCCCGGCGGCAAGCGTGAGCCCGAAGACGCCACGCCCTGGGTGACCGCGCTGCGGGAAGCGCTGGAAGAGGTGGGTATGGCGGGGAGCCTGGTGCACCCGTTGGGAGAGTTGTCGCCGCTGATCACCCGTTCCGGCTTCGACGTGCATCCCTGCGTGGCCAGGGTGCCCGCCGCGCTGGAACTGCAGGTGGACACCGGCGAATTCGACAGTGTGTTTCTGTCGCCGCTGGAAGTCTTCGCCGACCGCGACCTGTTCCGTCTTGAATCCATGTCAGACGGCGTTCGCATGCGCAAGGTCCCCCATTACCAGGTGGGGGAGGACAATATCTGGGGGGTGACCGCCGCGGTGCTGGCGCAGCTTGCCAACGTGGCTTACGATGCGGGCCTCGACTTACAGCGGAACTGGACGATAGAGCCATGAAATACAGCCTCGGCGACAAGCGGGTCAAACTGGTGGGTGATGGGCAATTCATCGCCCCGAATGCGGCGGTCATCGGCAATGTGACCCTGCACGAGAATTGCAGCGTGTGGTTTTCCTGCGTCCTGCGCGGGGATGCGGAGCGGATCGAGGTCGGCGCCGGCAGCAATATCCAGGACGGCACGGTGCTGCACGCGGATCCGGGTTTTCCGATGGTGGTCGGCAAAAACGTGACCGTGGGGCACAACGCCATGCTGCACGGCTGCACCATCGGCGACGGCTCCCTCGTCGGCATCAACGCGGTGGTGTTGAATGGCGCCAGGGTGGGCAAGGGCTGCCTGATCGGCGCCAACGCACTGGTCACCGAGGGCATGGAAATACCCGACGGCTCGCTGGTGCTGGGCTCTCCCGCAAAGATAAAGACCCATCTGTCGGAGGAGCAGCGGCTCGCACTGATGCACAACGCCGACCACTACATGGGCAACGCCCGCCGCTTCAGCGCGGACCTGCGGGAACAGGAATGAGCGAGGCGGAACCGCTCTCGCCGTGTATCTCGGTCTGCGTGCTCGACGAGCACGATATCTGCCAGGGTTGCTTTCGCAGTGCCGTCGAGGTGACCGACTGGCTGATGGCGAGCGCCGAGTACAAGCGCGAGATTCTGCGGCGCGCGAGCCAGCGCCGGGAGGCTGCCACGATTATCAAGCTGCGATAACCTGGTGTGGCCGGATGAATGCCCGTCAAATACCGGATTCGCCCACCACCCTGACCCGCACTGAACGCACCACGTTGCCCTCCAGTTCCAGGATCTCCATGCGGTAACGCCCTATGGTCAGCCCCACGTTCGCGTCCGGGAAGGATTCCAGGTTTTCCAGGATCAGGCCGCTGAGGGTCTTCGGGCCGTCCGTGGGCAGGTCCCAGTGCAGGGCCTTGTTGATCTCGCGGACGTTGGCGGTGCCGGCGATGATGTGGCTTTCGTCCCGCTGGGGGAAAATATTGCCGGCGGCATCGCTGAGGTTGGAGGTGAACTCGCCGACGATTTCCTCGAGGATGTCCTCCATCGCCACCAGCCCCATTACCTCGCCGTATTCATCCACCACCACCGCCAGGCGGTGCTTGTTCTTCTGGAAATTCATCAGCTGGGTGTGCAGCGGGGTGCTTTCCGGGATGAAGTAGGGCGCATCCATCTCGCGCTCCAGCGCGGCGCGGTCCAGGCCCTGGCGGTCGATCACCTTGCTGATATTGCGCAGGTGCAGGACGCCGACGATATTGTTGATGTCGTCGCGCCACACCGGCAGGCGGGTGTGTGAGCTGGTCTGGATGCAGCGCAGGATGTCGTCGTCGCTGTCGTCCAGGTCGATGCCGTAGACCTCGCTGCGCGGCACCATGATGTCGTTGACCGATACCTCTTCCAGTTCAAGCAGGTTCAGCAGCATGCGTCGCCGCTTGGCGGGAATCAGTGCGCCGCCCTCCGCCACCAGTGTGCGCAGTTCCTCTTTCGACAGGTGGTCGCTCGCCTTCCCCGCGGGATCCACCCCCATGATGTGCAGCAGGCCATTGGTGACCCTGCTGACCAGCCACACCAGCGGCGACATGAGTTTCAGCAGAGGCAGCAGAATGAGCGTGGCCGGGAAAGCGACGGCCTCCGGGTGCAGCGCGGCAAGTGTCTTGGGTGTGATCTCCGCGAACACCAGCACCACCAGGGTCAGCACCACGGTCGCGATCAGGATGCCGGTGTCGCCCCACAGGCGGATCGCGATGACTGTCGCAATCGCGGAGGCGAGAATATTCACCAGGTTGTTGCCGATCAGGATCAGGCCGATGAGTCGGTCTGGCCGCTCCAGCAACTTGCCGGCACGTATCGCGCCGTGGTGATTGTTTTTCTGCAGGTGTTTCAACCGGTAGCGGTTGAGCGACATCATGCCCGTTTCCGAACTGGAGAAAAAAGCGGAAAGTAGAATTAGGGCAGCGAGAACCGAGAAAAGTAGGCCGATCGAGGCTTCGTTCAAAGCAGGTGTGAACCTTTGCTGTGTATTGGGTGCTTATCTTGAAGAAAAACGGCAGTCAGGGCAAGGTTTGTCTCGGCCCTCTCGCAGGCCCTTCACCGGCCCCCTCACAGGCCCGTTCAGACCCGCTGCAGCACCAGTTCCAGTACCAGCTTGGTGCCAAAATAGGCCAGCAGCAGCAGCGCGAAGCCGGCCAGGGTCAGGCGCACCGCGGTCTTGCTGCGCCAGCCGAGCTGGTAGCGTCCCCACAACAGCACCGCGAGCAGCAGCCAGGCGCCCAGCGTGAGCACGGTTTTGTGCACCAGGTGCTGGGCAAAGATATCGTCGAGGAAAACAAATCCCGAGGCGATCGCGACGGTGAGCAGGATCTCGCCTATCCACAGCAATTCGAACAGCATTTTTTCCATCAGCTGCAGCGGCGGCAGTATCTGCACCAGCCCGCGGGTGTGGCGATGCTTGAGCTGGCGGTCCTGGGCCGCAAGCAGTGCGGCCTGGGCCGCGGCCAGTGTCAGCACCGCGTAGGCCAGAATCGAGCTGCCGATGTGCAGCAGTATCCCCGATGGCAGGTCGGTGCGAATCGGCGCGCTGTCCGGCGCGTAGGTCGCCACCAGCACCGCCATGGCCGACAGCGGGAACAGGGCCACCAGCAGGTTCTGCAGCGGGCGGCGGATAAGGGAGAGGATGCAGACGATGTTGATCGCCAGGAAAAACAGCGCCGAGACCTTGTAAAAGCCCAGCTCCACACCGCCGCCCTCGAAGATGTTGCGCCAAACGACACCCGCATGGCACAGCAGCGCGCCTATCGACAGGGCGATGAAGGGGCGGTTGACCTGCCGGTGCTGCTGGACGATATGCAGCAACTGCAGCGCCGTCGCGGACAGGTAAAACAGCGCGGCGAGTAGGGCGAGAATCGTGGCAGGCATCGGCTTGGGAGTTGGCCCCGGGTG
>JAOUDU010000297.1 GCA_029859085.1 Gammaproteobacteria bacterium
CCGAGCCGGAGAACCACGCGGTCGAATTGCCGCCGGTGCCGGACGCGCCCGCCTTCGAGGTCGCGGAAATCGGCGGGCAGATCGACCTCGCCCGGGCGGCGGAACTGGCTGACGTGAGCGTGGAGACGCTGCGGGAACTCAACCCGGGCCAGTTGCGCTGGGCCACCGCCCCGGGCCAGTCCCGGGAACTGCTGGTGCCTTTTGGAACCGGCGCGCGGTTCGAGGAGGAACTGGCGCAGCTCACCCCCGATGAGCGTGTGCGCTGGCGCAGCTACACGATCAGGCCCGGCGACAACCTGGCGGGCATTGCCATGAAATTCCACACGGATGTCGGGCTGCTGCGCAGGGTCAACGGGATCGCTGGCAACAATATCCGTGCGGGCAAGACCCTGATGATCCCCGGCAGTGACTGGGGAACCGGGCTTTCGATCACCGAGGCTCCAAGGGCAGCTGCCGTGACGCCCTACAAAGTGCGGCGCGGCGATTCCCTGCACGCGATCGCCGGCAGGTACAAGGTCTCGGTGGACGATATCGTCAGCTGGAATTCCCTCGATCCGAAAAAGTACCTGAAACCGGGCCAGACTCTCAGGCTTCATGTCGGCGGCAGCTGAAGCCGGGCAGAATCCTCCCTTTCCTCTCCTGCCCCCCGATGGCTGCTGATACGCTCTGCCAGACCCCCTACGGCGATTTTCGCCTGCTGCGCTATCCATCCCGCCGCGATGAACCCCTGCTGGCCTGGTGTGCTGCTGACCTGCTGTTGCTGGAAGCGCTCCACTCCCGGGAGGTTGACCCCGGGCAGGTGCTGGTTGTGAATGACGATCACGGGGCGCTTTGCGTGGCACTGCAGGCCCGGGCGCTGTGGACTGATTCCGCCCTGGCGGTGCTGGCGTTGCAGCGCAACCTGCAGCAGAACGACCGGGCGGAGGTGCCCGTGGTGTGGAGCACGGAGGCGCCGGCAGCGGGGCAGGATCCGGTCGCGCTGCGAATCCCGAAACAGCTGCCCTACTTCGAGTACCAGCTGGCGTTGCTTGCCAGCCTCCTCGAGCCTGGCGCGACATTGCTGGCTGCGGGCATGGACAAGCACCTCTCGCCGCGGGTGGTGGAACTGCTGGAGCATCACATCGGCCCGACCCGGCGCCACCGCGGCGAGCGCAAAGCGCGTTTATTCAGCTCGATACGCGATGATCGACCCGCGGCACCTGTGCCGGCACCGTCGAGCTACTACTGCGATGCGGTTGGGGGAGAACTGCGGGCCCTGCCCAACGTCTTCAGTCGCGACAAACTTGACGGTGGCAGCCGCCTGTTGCTGCAACAGTTACCTGCCCTGGGGCCTGCGACAACGCTGCTGGACCTGGCCTGTGGCAACGGTGTGCTGGGCCTGGCGGCTTTCAGGGCGGGCCTGGCTCCCGCAGTGGTTTTTGTGGACGAGTCCGCAATGGCGGTGGCCTCGGCCCGGGTCAACAGCGCCGGACTTTTCCCCGGGGACGCCAGCGCCTTTACCTTTGGCCAGGGCGACGGCCTGGCCAACTACCGCGGCCCCCAGGCGGACCTGATTCTCTGCAACCCGCCCTTTCACCTGCAGCATACGGTGGACGACTACGCCGGGCGGCGGCTGCTGGAGCAGTGCGCCCTGCATTTACAGCCCGGGGGCCGCCTGTGCCTGGTCGCCAACCAGCACCTGGACTACCTGCCGACCCTGAAGCGCCTGTTCCAGCGGGTCGACAGGCTCGCGCGGGACCGGCGATTTATTGTCTGGCTGGCCCGGCGCGGCTGAGCTGCGCCGCCCTAGCCTGCCAGCAGTTCCGCTACCAGTGCACTCACGGTAGTGGTGGCCAGGCCCTGGCGCCGATGGTGGAACAGGCCGGCTACCTCACTCGGCTCGCGGTTGAGCTCGACCGTCGTTGCGCCGGCCCCGCGGGCGCGCTGCACGAAACCGGCGGCTGGATAGACCAGTCCCGAGGTACCGATCGCGATGAACAGGTCGCACTCCGCCAGCCGGGCCTCGATCTCGTCCATGTAATACGGTATCTCCCCGAACCAGACGACATCCGGGCGCAGGCAGCCAACGGCGCCACAGGCCGGGCAGCTGCTGTGCCGGTCAAAATCGCCGTGGGCGTGCATACTGCGTCGACAGGCGGTGCAAAGGCTGGCCTGCAACTGTCCGTGCATATGGCAGACCTGGCTGCTGCCGCCGCGCTCATGGAGGTCATCGACGTTCTGGGTGACGAGGAACACCTCCCCTGCAAACTCGCGCTGCAGGCGGGCGAGTGCCTGGTGGGCCTGGTTGGGCGCAACCGCCGCCAGCATGGACCTGCGGGCATTGTAGAAACGATAGACCAGGTCCGGATTGCGCCGGAACGCCCCGGGTGTGGCGATCTCCATCGGATCGTGTTGCTCCCACAGCCCATCGGCGTCGCGAAACGTGGGCACGCCCGATTCCGCGGAAATCCCGGCACCGGTCAGCACCACGATGCTGCCAATAAAGCGGCCGTTGAATTGTGCCATCAGCCAGCCTCCGGCGCGCCGAGATCCAGTTCGGGCATATGGTGCAACCGCCCCAGCGCGGTGAAATACAGCGCGCAGCGCAGTGGCTCATCTCCCAGTTCCCGCAGCGCCTGGCGGTAGCGCAACAGCTGTTCGCGATAAACCTCGCCCTGGCGGGCCAGGAAATCCTCCACTGTTTCAGAGAACTCCGGCCGGCTGTTCTTGTAGTCGATGAGCCAGCGGATACCCGTGTCCCGATCCACGAAGGTGCGGTCTATCACCAGGTCCCCGATCCGGCCGGTCGTCGGGTCGACCCTGGCCAGGGCCCACTCGCTGCGCGCCTGGGCGTGCGCGCCCGACAGTATCCAGCGGCCTGGGCCATCGGGTGCCAGGCTTGCCTGCAGTGATTGTTCCACTGCGGCCTGGGCCTCATCCAGCGCCGCGCCCCACAGGCCCAGCCCGGCCAGGGCGGCCCGCCAGCGCCGGCGCTCCGCTCTGCCGATGGCAGCCGGCAGGTCGCCGGACCGGGATAATTCCTCCAGCGCCAGGTGCACCACTGTCCCGACGCAGCGCTCCTGGAAATTCATGGGGCGGACCGGGATGTTGGCGCCGTCGCCGGCTTGCGCCGGTGCCGCCCCGCCTTGCGGTATTGTTGCGACGGGTACCTGCAGGCGCAACAGTTCTCCACCACTCGCCCCGGAGCTGGCCGCTGCCTCAGCGGCACCCGGTTCATGCAGGCGCATCTGCTGCCTGAAAGTCGGCCAGATCGGGCTCAGCAGGCTGCGCGCGGCGGGAGCCTGTGCCTCCCCGGTGGCACTGTCGACCCTCAGGCTGGCGCTGAGGCAGAGGCGGCGGATTGCCCGGGTGACACCCACGTAGAGCAGGCGCGTACCCTCCAGCCGGCTCTTGTCCTTGCGCAGCTTGTCCAGGTAGTTATAGAGCGTGGGCGTCCCTTTCGCGCTGTGATCGTCAGCCGCCAGCAGGAAGCTGCGTTCGCCATCGGGCCCGCTGTGCTCATCCCACAGCAGCAGCGCGCGGTCGTCACTGCGTGACTCCCGCGCCAGCTGGGGGATGAAAACGCAATCAAACTCCAGCCCCTTGGCCTTGTGCAGGGTCATGACCTGCACCCTGCTGCCGGCCTCCCCCCCATTCATGAACTGCTGCTCCAGGCGCCGGCCGAGCCACTCGATATCCAGCCCCAGCCCCTCCTGCTCCGCCTGCTCCAGCAGCTGGAAAAAGCTTTCCGCATCCACCAGGGCGTTGCCATCAACAGCGGTAGCCGGCCCGCCGAGGTCCAGCCAGGTCCGCTCGATCCAGGCCCGCAGCCCCAGCCGGTCCCGCGTCTGCCGGGCGCGCCGCAGTACCGGCAACAACCCCTCCACCCGGGTCCGGCCGTCGGCACTGAGGCCCCGGCGCAGGCTGTCATCCTCCAGCGCGCTCCACACCGGGGTATAGCGCGGGTGCTCGCCCCAGCGACCGACCTGCAGCAGGTCGGACAGGCGCAGGCCACACCAGGGCGCGCGCAGCAATGCCAGCCATGCTAGCCGGTCCGCATCGCTGGCCAGGGCCCGGCACAGGGTCACCAGGTCCATCACCAGGGGCGACTGCGCCAGGCTGTCCATGGCCTGGGCGCTGTAGGGAATGGCCAGGCGCTGCAGCCCCGCTATCACCGGTTGCAGCTGGGGGCGGCTGCGCCCGAGCACCGCGATGCTGCCGCCCAGGGGGTCGGCGAATGCCTCCGCAATCTGGCGGCATACGAAGGCGATTTCAGCGTCCACCGCGCCCTCTCCGTGGAACGCGTGCAGGCTGACCGCCGGGGTCCCGGCCACCGGGCGCACCGCGGTGGCGGGGGTATAGCTCACCCTGCCCCGGTTGATATCATCATGCAGCGGGAACGCCCCGGCAAAACTGGCATTGACCCAGTCCACAATGCCCGCATCCGAGCGGAAATTACAGCGCAGCTGGAGGTGTTCCAGCTGCACACCGTTGAAACCCTCCAGCCGGGCTTTCAGGAACAGGCCGACATTGGCGCCGCGAAAACCGTAGATGGATTGCATCCCGTCCCCGACGATCATCACCGTGCGGGGCGCTTCGGGATTGGCCGCATTGTGCTGGCCCCAGCCCCGGGTGAGGGCATGAATCAGCTCGTACTGGTTGATCGCGGTGTCCTGGAACTCGTCCA
>JAOUDU010000298.1 GCA_029859085.1 Gammaproteobacteria bacterium
GCAGCACCGCAAAGGTGCCGGAGCGGAGGGTATCAGCTGTGTTCACCCAGCTCCGCCAGGCGACCGTGACGAACATCCATACCACGCACCAGATAGATGACAAGTTCGGCGATATTGCTGGCATGATCGCCGATTCGCTCCAAACTACGCAAAGCCCACATCTCGTTGATAATGCTGCCGATGGCCCGGGGGTCCTCCATCATGAACGTCATCAGGCTGCGCAGGGCGCTGCCGTACTCCTTGTCGACGATACTGTCGTTTTCGACCACCTCCACCGCTGCCTTTACATCGAGCCGGGCAAAGGCATCGAGGGAGCGCCGCAGCATATCGGTGACATAGGTGCCGATATGCCGTATCTCTATGAAATTGCTGGGAGAATTACCCGCCTCGGAAAGACGCATGGCCTGTCTTGCCACCTTGGCAGCCTCGTCCCCGATTCGCTCCAGGTCCGTATTGACCTTGATGATCGCGACGATGAGTCGCAGGTCGCTCGCCGCGGGCTGGCGCCGGGCGAGGATCGAGGCGCACTGGTCATCGATGGACATTTCCATCTGGTTCACCTCGTGATCCCGGTTGATGATCAGTTCCGCCTGGCCGCTGTCCATGTTGACGAGGGCCTCGATGGCGCTGGCCAGCTGCTGCTCAACCTTGCCGCCCATCTCGAGCATGAAATTGCGCAGAGCCTCCAACTCGGAGTTGAACTGGCCGGAAATGTGGTGCATGTAATCTTCTTGCTTCAACATCTGTATTTGTCCTCACACGGGCCATCGCTGGCCTGGTAGATCATGCCACCGAAGCGCTCACCGGCTGCCCCGTAGTGGCCTTGCCCTGGTCCGAAAACACCAGGCTGAAAGAACTGCCCCTGCCTAATTTACTGGTAATCTGCAGCCGGGCCCCGTGGCTCGCCGCAACATGCTTGACGATGGCCAGGCCCAGCCCGGTGCCCCCGGTAGCCGATGAGCGGCTGTCTTCCACGCGGAAGAAACGTTCGGTAAGCCGGGGAATGTGAGCGGCGTCTATGCCTATACCCTGGTCGGTGATGGTGAGTGCATAGGCGCCATCCTGCTGGCGCCAGCTGATCTTTACCACGCTGTCTTCCGCGCTGTACTTGATGGCATTCACCACCAGGTTGGACACGGCGCTGTACAGCTCTCGGTAATCACCCGGCACCTCGTGGTCCGTTGCCACTTCCAGCTCAATCCTCCGCCGGGGGTAGGCGGTTCCCAGTTCGTCCTGCAATTCAGCCAGCAGGGCGCGGATATCAACCGGGCTGTGCATTGCAAGGCCCTGTTCGCTCTCGATCCGCGACAACCAGAGCAGATCCTCCAGCAGGTTTTCCATCCGCTCGGCCTGCTGCAACATCTGTTGCAGTGGCTTGATATACCGGGGCTCCAGTTTAGTCGTGTCACCCAGGAATGTGGCGAGATAGCCGCTGATGACAGTCAGCGGCGTGCGCAGTTCGTGGGAGACATTGGCCACGAAATCCTTGCGCACTTTCTCCATCCGCATACTGGCGGTCACATCGCGAATGAACAACAGGCGGTCGCCGTCACCGAAGCGGGTAATTTCCACCCGCAACCAGGTCCCGGCATCGCCGGCCGTGCGATATTCCAGGGGTGTGCCGAATTCGCCGCGATTGAAATAGCGCAGGAATTCGGGGGACCGCGCCAGGTTCATCAGGGTCTGGCCCTGGTCGGCAGCGCGCAATCCCAGCAGGGTTTGCGCCGGTTGGTTGAACCACTTCAACACCCCATGATCATCGACAATCGCAACCCCGTCGCGCATTGACGAGAACGAATTCTGCAGGTAGTCCACCGTAGACTGCAGCTGGGCCCTGGCCTCCCTGCCCTTTTTTTGTAACTGGTAGATTTCGCTGAGGATATCCCCCCAGAAGCCGTAGGTTTCGGGGGGTGGCTGCCCGGCGCTGCGCAACCAGGCCTGGACCCGCTGCATCTGGTGCAACCAGAACACCACCAGCCCCAGCAGAGCGGCGACAACGGCCCACAGTGGCTGACCGTAGTACCAGCCCAGCATCGCCGCGAAGGCGAGCAGCAGGGCGATCCTGGCCGCGGAGGAAGTCCAGCTCATCAGGGCAACCGCCACCTCATCAGCCAAACCCTCGTGAGGAGAAGCGGTATCCGGTCCCGCGCACTGTCTGGATCAGGTTGCTGTAGTCGCCCCGCGGGGACTGCAGGGCCTTGCGCAGGCGGCGGATATGGACGTCTATCGTGCGTTCTTCCACATAAACGTTGGCACCCCAGACCTGGTCCAGCAACTGGCTGCGGGTGTAGGCCCGCTCCGGGTGGGACATAAAAAACTGCAGCAGCTTGAATTCAGTGGGTCCCATGTCCACCGGCTCCTCACCGACCAGCACCCGCCGGCTCTCCCCGTCCAGTACCAGTTCACTGACCTGCATACGCTCATTGGCGGGGCCGCCACCGGCGCGCCTGATCAGGGCCCGGACCCGGGCGATCAGCTCCCGCGGGGCGAAAGGCTTGGTGATATAGTCGTCGGCGCCAATATCCAGGCCCTGGATGACATTGTCCTCTGCGGTCTTGGCGGTGAGCATGATCACCGGGAGATCGCGGGTGGTATCACCTCGCTTCAGCCGGCGCAGCAGTTCCAGCCCACTGCCCCCGGGCAGCATCCAGTCGAGCAATACGATATCCGGTAGCTGGTCAACTACCAGGGTATAGGCATCGTGTATGTTGTCGGCCTCTATACAGCGGAAATCGGCGATTTCCAATGCCATTCGCAGCATATCGCGAATCGCCGTTTCGTCATCGACCACCAGTACCGTGGGTTCATGCATGGGTCATTCTCTCATCCAGCCGTGCGGTGGCCTTATTAGATGATGAAATTATGACAATAAAATGACAAGCACATCCGCCAGCCCCTTGCAGGTTAATGAGGCTTCTTCCGAATCTCCCTAGCGCAGGCTCGCGTTGATATTCACCAGCATCTTGTTACCCGGGCACAGTTCTCCCTCCTCCAGCTGATTCAGGGGCCGATGCGAGGTTTGCAACACATCGTGCAGGTCGCGGGAGTTCTTATCCAGGTAAATCAGCCCGGTCAGGATGGTGCCGTCGTGGTGATGATTCATCAATGCCGTCATGGCCGAGCGCCGATCCAGCGGATTGAAGTCCCCGGAGTCCTCGTAAAGCCGCAGTACGGAGCCATCGTGCATCGTGACCTCGTAGGCGGCCCCCGGGCGGGACCGGGTGGTGATTTCCTGTCGCATCGGCACGAAATCCACGGTGCCGGTGGCCTCCGCATGCTCGCGCACGAACTCGTAACTCTTGGTGGAGCTCGGGGTATTGTTGAAAGTGACGCAGGGAGAGATGACGTCGATCAGCGCAAAGCCCCGGTGACTCATCGCCGCCTTGATCAGCGGTACCAGCTGTTCCTTGTCCCCGGAGAAGCTGCGGGCGACGAAAGTGGCGCCCATCTGCAGGGCCATGCCGCACAGGTCGATGGCGCCGAAGGGATTGATATCGCCCTTCTTCCCGGCGGACCCCTCGTCGGCGGTGGCCGAGTCCTGGCCTTTCGTAAGGCCATAGCAGCCGTTGTTCATGACGATATAGACCATATTCAGGTTGCGCCTGATCACGTGGGCAAACTGTCCCATCCCGATGGACGCAGTGTCGCCGTCACCGGATACACCCAGGTACAGCAGATCGCGATTGGCCATGGCGGCGCCGGTAACAACAGAGGGCATGCGCCCGTGCACCGAGTTGAAGCCGTGGGATTTACCCAGGAAATAGGTCGGGGTCTTGGAGGAGCAACCGATGCCCGACAGCTTGGCGATCTTGTGCGGTTCTATCGACAATTCGTGGCAGGCGCGCACAATCGCGCCGCTGATGGAGTCGTGGCCACAACCTGCGCAAAGGGTGGAAATAGACCCCTCGTAGGCAGCCTTGGTGTAGCCGAGCTCGTTGACAGGCAGCTCGGGGTGGCGGAACTTCGGTATCTGGTAACTCATGCATGATCTCCCACGCGCCTGTTGCGATTTTTACGGTGCAACGGAGTGACATTGTTTCCGGGCAGGTGCTCCATGATTTGCTTGCGAATATTACGGGCACTGATAGGCGTGCCGTCAAAACACAGCACTGATTTCAGTTTGTCTGGGCCGAATTCGAACTCCGCCATCAGCAGGGTTCGCAATTGCGCGTCGCGGTTCTGCTCGATCACGAATACACGCTCATGCTGGTCGATGAAGTCCTCCACTTCCTGGTTGAAGGGGAATGCTCGAACCCGCATCGCGTCAAGGTTGATGCCGTCGCCCGCCAGTCGGTCGACCGCCTCCCGGGCGGAGGCCTCGGTGGTACCGAAGTACAGGACTGCCATGTCGGTGGGCTTGCCGCAGGGGACAATCTCAGGCTTGGGCACATAGTTCTTGATGGTGTCCCATTTCTGCAGCAGGCGCAGCATATTGTTCTCGTACTCTTCGCCCTTCTCGGTGTAGACCGCCTGCTCGTCCCGTGAAGTGCCCCGGGTGAAATAGGCACCCTTGTCGGGATGGGTGCCGGGGTAGGTACGGTAGCAGATCGCGTCGCCATCGGAATCAAGGTAACGCCCGAAGCGTTCCATTTTATCCAGGTCCGCAGCGGAGAGCACCTTGCCCCGGTCGTATTCCCGGCTGTCATCCCAGACCAGAGGATC
>JAOUDU010000299.1 GCA_029859085.1 Gammaproteobacteria bacterium
ATAGCGAGGACGGTGCGCTGGAGGTCGAAACCGGTTACTGCAACTACCTGTCCCTGGTCCAGCCCAGCCAGGCGGCCCTGAAGGCCGGGGATACGCTGCACCTGGTGTTGTGGCACGGCGACCTGGTGTTCGAGCAGCCCGCCACCGCGCACGTTGCGGTGACTGTCGCCGGTAAAACGGTGTGGGAGACGCAGGTCGCGATTCCCGCCGAGGCGAATATCTACGACCTGCGGGTGCCGGTGAATTTCGATGCTCCCGCCGGCAGCGCGGTGGAGTACCACCTGCACAACCACGGTTACAACACCTGGACCCTGCTGCAACTGGAGATCGAGCGCTGAGCGCTGTGGTGAGGCAGTGGGTGCTGCTGTGCTTACTCGGCCTGCTGGCGCTGCCTGCCGGCGCCGCCGGGGTCCAGGCGGGGCAGGCCGCGCCGCCGCTGTCACTGCCCCTGTTGTCCGCCGGCAGTCCGGCAGTGTTCACCCTGGCCTCCCTGCAGGGCAAGGTGGTTTACCTCGATTTCTGGGCTTCCTGGTGTGGACCCTGCCGCGTCTCCTTCCCCCAGCTGGAACAGCTGCGCCGGGAGCTCGGCCCGCGGGGCTTCGAGGTGCTGGCGGTGAACGTGGATGAGGTGGAGGCGGACGCGTTGCGCTTCCTGCAGGAGGTCCCCGTGACCTACCCGGTGGTGCGCGACGCCACGGGCGAAACACCCCGCAGCTATGGCATACCCGGTATGCCCACCGGGTTCCTGATTGACCGCAGCGGTGTCATCCGGCTGGTCCACCAGGGCTACCGCAAGAGTGACGGCGCCGCGCTGCGCGCCTCCATAATGGAAGTGCTGGGAGAATAACCACAGTGAAGCAACTGGCGATTTACCTGTTTGTCCTGCTCTGCCTGAGCGGCTGCGAGACCGTCCAGCCCTGGGAGCGGGGGACCCTGGCCAAACGCGAGATGCAGTGGCAGCCCGATCCTATGGAAACCAGCCTGCAGGCCCAGGTCAACTCCAGCAAGGAAGCCTCCTCCGGCGGCCAGGGCGCCGCCGGCGGCGGTTGCGGGTGTAACTGATGGCGTCCCGCCCCGGCGATAAACACCCGGCGCTGCTGGCGCTGACCTCCAGCGCCCTGCTGCTCCCGGCCTACCAGGGGGTCCGCGCCGATGCGCCGCCGGAGTTCATCGAGCTCGGCACGCGCTACAGCAAGTACGAGGAGGACAATACCCAGGGCAGCAAGACCTTCGGCGGCAGCAGCCAGCGCTACGAGGTCGATGCCGCCCAGTTTCACCTGTTGGCGCCGGTGCTGGACAGCTGGGCCGTGGCTGTCGACGTGCAGTGGGAGGATATGAGCGGCGCCTCGCCCTGGTTTGTGGGGCAGAGCCTCGATGGCGGCCCCAAGGTCATCATGAGCGGCGCCAGCATCGAGGACACCCGCACCGAGGTCAGCGTCACCACGCGCTATTACTACGACCGCGGCAATGCGGGCTTCAACTACGTCCACTCCGATGAGGATGACTACGAATCCAATGCCGTCGCCCTGGACGGTGCCTTCAACAGCGCCGACGGCATGACGACCTACAGCGCAGCGATCAGCACCTCTGCCGACGACATCGAGCCCACCCAGGGTTCCGTACCCACCAACACGCTGAAAGACAACAAGGACATCAGCTCGGCCTGGATCGGGGTCAGCCGCATCGTCAGCAAGAATGCCATCGTGCGCTTTGGCCTGGCCTACACCTACCGGGACGGTTTCCTGACGGATCCCTACAAGAAAAATGACAGGAGGCCTTCAGAGCGCAACGAGTGGGCTTTCAGCACCGGCTACCGTCAGTATTTCTTCTGGCCCGATGGCGCCCTGCAGGCCGATTACCGCTACTTCGATGACGACTGGGGGGTGGCCTCCCACACCCTCGACCTGGCCTGGCACCAGAACCTGGGGGAGCGCACCCAGTTGATTCCCTTCCTGCGCTATTACAGCCAGGGCGAGGCGGACTTCTTTGCGAATATCGCCGACACGGACAAGCGCCACTACTCGGATGATTATCGCCTGTCCTCATTCGGTGCTGTCTCAGGCGGCCTGCGAGTGCGGCACGAGATTGGCAACTGGGCGCTCAGCGCCGTCGGCGAGCGCTATGAAACCGATGAGAGCTGGGGCGTCTACAGCGGCCAGGAGTCGCCGGCGCTCGTCAATTACTGGCGCTATTCTTTTGGCCTGGACTATATCTTCAGGTAAGGCTCCCCGGCGGGCGCCCGCGTGAGTCCCGCCATGCCCCATCTCGAGCACCGGTTCCGGGCCATGGGCGGCCCCTGTCGCCTGCGCCTCGATTGTGCCGACGAGGCATTGGCGGCGCGCGCCATCGCCGCCGCCGAAAGCGAAGCCCGGCGGCTCGAATCGAAATACAGCCGCTACCTGCCGGACTCCCTCACCAGCACCATCAACCGCGCGGCGGGGAGCGGCCAGGCCGTACCGATCGACCCGGAGACGTCGGGCCTGCTGGGTTTCGCCCATACCCTTTGGCAGCAGAGCGGCGGCCTGTTCGACCTCACCGCCGGCGTCCTCCGCCGGGCCTGGGACTTCAAATCAGGGCGGCTGCCCGCGCCGGACGCGATCGATGCGCTGCTGCCCCTGATCGGCTGGGAGCGGGTGCAGTGGGATGAGGCCGGCGTCTGCCTGCCGCTGGCCGGCATGGAAATCGATTTCGGCGGCTGTGTGAAGGAGTACGCCAGCGACAGCATCGCCAACCTGCTGGCTCACAGCGGTATCCGGCGGGGCCTGGTGGACATGGCCGGCGATATCGCGGTGGTGGGCGCCGGCTGTGCGACGGATCCGTGGCCGGTGGGCATTCGCCACCCGCGGCAGCGCGGCGCGGCCATCGCCCATATCAGCCTGGCCGGCGGCGGCCTCGCCAGCAGCGGGGACTACGAGCGCTGCCTGTTGATCGACGGCCGGCGCTACGGGCATATTCTCAGCCCCGCAACGGGCTGGCCGGTGCGGGGGCTGGTGGCGGTGAGTATCGCCGCGCCCCAGTGCCTGGTGGCCGGTGGCAGTGCCACCATCGCCATGTTGAAGCCCGAGGCCGAGGCCCTCGCCTGGCTGGGGGAACTGGGCCTGCCCTGGTTTGCGGTGGATTCGGAGCTGCGCTGCTATGGCGAGCTCAGCCAGGTTTCCCCATAAAGCTGGGCGCCAGCCTGGGGTAGTGGGTGCGCCACCATTTGCGCTGGCGCAAATCATAGTGGCGTGAGCTGATATAGCCCCGTTTGGCAACCCGGCGCAGGTGGAAGTATTTTGTGAAAGTGCTGAACTTGGGCTTGACCGCCACGGGACAGTAGTGGGTGACCAGGGATTTGCGGGTGCGGTCGTTGCTGATGGCGCTGCCCCCGTGCACCAGGTCTGAAGCCCAGATAAGCGCATCGCCTTTTTTCGGCAGGAAGGTCTCGCGGGTCAGTCCCTCGGTTTCACTGCGCTGGACGATGGAGTCGAGGAATGCGCGGTGGATCTGCCCGCCGTGTCGCTCGGGAAGCCACGACTTGGAACCCTCCTCGCCGAACAGGAAATCGTCCAGTTTATGACTGCCGGAAAAATATTCCAGCTCGCCGCTGCCCGCACTGACGTCCTCCAGCGCGATCCAGGAGGCCAGGAACTGGAGCGGTTCCGACACGACGACATAGGCCCCGTCCTGGTGCATGGCTTGTTGCGAGCCATGATTGAAGGTCAGGCACTGGAATGCATTTGCGGGGGATTCGAATACCGCATTCAGAACTTCCGCGATCGCACTGCAGAAAATGGCTTTATCCGCATGGCGCGAGTTGACGTGGAAGTCGATGATCCGGAATGTCTTGTCAGCGACCACCTCTTTAGTAGGGTGGGCATAGGCCGCGCGATCGCGGCGGGCGATGAACATCTCCGGCTGCCCGGTCACCGCCGCAATCTCTGCCACTAACAGATCGGCCAGCTGGTGGCTGATCGCCCCCGGGATGATCACATAACCCTTCTCAATCAGCTGTCCGAGCCGCTCTGCAACCACGGGGCTGATTTGCCCGGATTCACGCTTTGCCGCCAGCACCGCCGTCGCATCGGGTCGGTCTGTCCACAGAGGGGTGAAAGGAGTATTTGCGCCGGGCATAGTGTTCTGGCCCCTCCTGAACTGTGTTGTGGTTGAGGGCGGCGTAGTCTAGCAGGCGGGGGGCTTGGGGTCACCAGGACCGCTGGGTGCGGGGCTGGATGGGTTGCGGGGCTGCAGGCCAGCTTCGGTACCCTGCGCGGGGTCACCGCGGGACTTTTTGCTGCCCGTAGTTTGCGAACGCGCCCATAACCGCGTCCATTTGCTCGTCCCCCAGCAGTTGCGGGCCGCCTATGGCCAGTGCGCCCCAGTGACAGTGCGCCAGCTCCTCCACCAGTTCCGCCAGCTTGAGCGCAGCTTCCAGGCTCTGCCCGGTGGCCAGTTGGCCGTGGTTGGCCAGCAGGCAGGCCCGGGAGCCTGCCAGGGCGCGCAGGTTGGCCTCGGACAGCTCCCTGGTGCCGAAGGTGGCGTATCCCGCCAGTGGTATGCCGTAGCTGCCGGCGCCGGCCACCATGTAATGCAGCGGCGGAATGGCCCTGTGTGCGCAGGCGAGAATGGTGGCGTAAGGCGAATGACAGTGGACGATCGCGTTGACGTCGGGCTTCTCCCGG
>JAOUDU010000300.1 GCA_029859085.1 Gammaproteobacteria bacterium
CGCCGCGAGCGCGCCCTGCAGTCCGCCGAGCTGGCTGCCCGGGAGGTTCGGGAGCAGGTGAATCTCGCCACCCTGGAATTGCGCGCGGCCAAGCGCGACGCGGGGCTGGCAGGCGTATTGCAGGATAGAATCGACGAACTGCGCCGTCGCCTGGCCGCGGGCGAGGGTGCGACGGATGGTTCCATCGCAACCCTGGTAGAGCGCGAAGGCGTGCTCGAGCGGGCCAAGGCCAGCGCTGAGCGTCGCCTCGCTACCGCCGATATGCGCCTGGCTGCCGCCAGGCAGCGCTACGCCCAGGATCCCCAGGCCTCCGCTGAGCTGTTGGCCGTGGTGGAGGCGCTCACCACGTATCGCGACGCCATCGGCAAGCGTATTTCCCTGGCCGCCTCGGAACTGGAGCGATTGGTGGGCCTGCGCGATATCTGGCGCGATTGGGAAGCCCTGTTGCGTTCCTCCTATACCGAGGAGGAGTTGGCGTCCTGGGAGGAACTGGCGGCGGCGCATCTCAGCGATATGCGGCTTACCGCGGCCCTGCGCAAGGGCCAGGCTGCGGACCTGCAGATACGCCTGCAAAACCTGGAGACCCGCATCCGCCAACTGCCACCAGAGTCGCAGACGCGGCAGGTGCTGGAGGAAACCGGTGAGGTGGCGCATCGCCTGCAAACCGACCTGGGCGTAGCGGATCGGCTGCTGGCTTCGGACATACGCCTTACCGAGCGCTTCGGCCAGGACATTGCCGAAATCACCGGAGATGCCGGACTCATGGAGATCCTGTCAGAGGCCATGAAAACCACGGTGGCCCTGTGGAACTTTGAGATCACCACGATAGACGACGCGCCTTTCACAGTGGGTTCGCTGCTGATCGGGCTGCTGCTGTTCGCAGCGGGGTTGTGGGCCTCGCGCCTGGGCGCCGCGGCTATCGGCGGATTGGCGGCGCGGCGCCTGAAACTGGACGCGGGCGCCACCCAGGCCATGCAGACGTTTTCTTTCTATGCGCTGCTCGCCGCCTTTACCCTGATGGCGCTGAAGGCGGTTCATTTCCCGCTGACGGCGTTCACCTTCCTCGGCGGCGCGCTCGCCATCGGGGTCGGTTTTGGCAGCCAGAACGTGATGAATAATTTTATCTCCGGCCTGATCCTCATGCTGGAGCGGCCTGTGAGGGCCCAGGACGTGGTCGAAATCGACGGCGCCCACGGGGTAATCCAGAAAATAGGTCCGCGCAGCACCCAGATACGCTCCACCGACGGCCGCCACATCGTGGTGCCCAACAGCTTTTTCCTGGAGAGCAATGTCGTCAACTGGACCCTGTCCGATGACCTGATGCGGACGAAGGTCAGCGTCGGCGTCGCCTATGGCTCGCCCACCCGGCAGGTCAAGCAACTGATTGAGGAGGTGATCCGGGCGGAACCTCTGGTGCTCAACAGTCCTGCCCCCAATGTGATTTTTGACGCCTTTGCCGATAATTCCCTCAACTTCGATGTCTACTTCTGGGTAAAGGCGCGCTCCCCGATGAGTGTGAAAGATGTGGAGAGCAGGATTCGCTTTCGTATCGATGATGTGTTCCGCGAGCACAACATCACCATCGCCTTCCCCCAGCGTGATGTTCACCTGGCGTCGCTATCGCCGATCGACGTGCGGGTGGTTGGCGATGACCGGCAAGACCCGGCGCGATGACCGCTTGGAATGCCGCGCATCGAGTTGGAGTGCCGCGCCGACGCGCTTATCGCGCAGATGACGCCGGAAGAAAAAGCCGGGGCGACTTATCCACCCCTTTTATGTGCCAGGACCTCTTGGCGACGCAATAGACGCGGCGATTGCCCGTGGACTTGTCGGCGCTGTGGGATCCTGAATTTTATATGCGGGCACAATCTGTGGCCGCCCGCTTGATATCAGGTGGGCCAGGGATAACGCAGCTGCGATCATGCAGATATGGCATCCGGGCACACAAGGTGGCGCGGCTGTAGCCAACCTCCTCCTGGGTGATGCGGTGCCTGGTGGGAAATTGCCGTTTACCTGGCCCAGGCACGTCGGCCAGGTCCCGATTTTTTACGCGCAACGCAAATCACACTCGCCGGACAGCGAAAACAAACGCTACTGGAACGAGGAGAGCGAGCCGCTATTTCCTTTCGGGCATGGGCTCGGTTACTCGCAGTTCCAGTTCTCGAACCTGCGGCTCGACCGTGCGCAGGTGAAAGTGGGCGAAACCCTGAAGGTGTATGTCGACCTGTTGAATGAGGGTTCCTGTCGCGCCAGCGAAGTGGTTCAGCTGTATATTCACCAGCGGTACGGTTCGGCCTGTCGCCCGGCCCGTGAGCTCAAGGGCTTCGAGCGCGTTATGCTGGGACCGGGGGAGCTGCGAACCATAGCCTTCGACCTGGGACCACAGGAACTGCGTTACTGGAGTGCCGCTGTACGCGACTGGGTACAGGAGTCCGCCGAATTTGATATCTGGCTCGGGGGCGACTCAAACGCCTCCCTGCATGCCTCGTTTGAGGTGTCCTGAGCTTGCGCCCCCGGAACCGGCCGGATTACACCGCGACACCGCCCTTTTCGACCATTCCCGCCCCACTGTGAACCAGGGTTTGGCGCACGGCCCCGCAATTTCCGCTCAGGCGGAGCCTGCTGTTGCGATTGTACTGATAAGCGCAATCCAGTTATCGATATCGGAATCATCCGTATTCAGCAGCGCAAGGCCCGCTAACCAGCCCGGTTCCGGGTCGCCGTCGGGAGCCGGGAGACACCACTTTACCTCGCCGACCAGGTAAAGCGTGCCAGCCCTGGCGGGCAGCTCCACGCCCACCTGCAGGATCGCCCCTACCAGCAATTCCCGTTCCAGGCTCACCCGGAGTCCACCCCTGGAGATATCGAGGGTTCTGCCCCGGGCAACCGAACCAGATGTGCTACTGCCGGATCCCCGTGAAGCCAGTTCGATGAATACGGTATTTTTCACCGGGAATCGCGGTTCTTTGCGCGCATCTACTGGCATGGGTGTGCCTCCTGATGAATTGTCGCGGTTTCACGCCACATGGTTCTGCAAAAATATAGTGATTTCGGCCGCCCTTGTACACATCCAGTATTGCCTGCCCTGCGTCGCAGGTAAGTTCATTGGCCTGGAATTGAAAGATTGACTATTGTGAGAGCCGAAAGATAGTGTTGGATTGCTGAATATCAGGGGGCAAGGCGCATGATTGATTGGCACACACCGCTTTCCAGCGCATCTGACGAGCAGCTCAGCAGCGCGCTGGAGCAGGCCCATATACCGGCACTGATGGCTGCGCTGATGCATATCAACGGCAACCGCGAACATTTTTCCGCGGTGCAACCCCACTTTGTGATGTTTGCCGAGGATGAAGACGGTCTCACCGAGCCGGACCGGCGGTTGGCCAGGGAGCTGGCTTTCAATGCGCTTGGCAAATACCGCGACGCCGGCTGCCCGGAACTGGCCCTGCCGCCCCCCGAGGATGTCGTTGCAGCGATGAACTATATCACCGGCACTGACATGGCGCCGGAAGAGGTTCCGTTCCTGCGGGAGGAGTTGAACCTGTATTCCGAGGACGGGCGTCGCGTGCAGATCGATGCCGCCGTCGTGCCGGACGACTTCCGGGTATTGATTATCGGCACTGGCATGTCCGGCATAATGGCAGCGATCAGGTTGCAGCAGGCCGGAATACGCTTTTTGATGCTGGAGAAGAACCCGGAGATGACCGGTACCTGGTATGAAAATACCTATCCTGGCTGCCAGGTGGACTCCGCCAACCACCTGTACAGCTATATCTTCGAGCCCAACCATCAGTGGTCAGGGCATTTTTCCGGCAGCGCCGAGTTAAAAGCTTATTTCAACCGTATCGTCGACAAGTACGGGCTGCGCCGGCAGGTGCGCCTCAATACCCGGGTGGAACGGGCCACTTACGATGAAAAGGATAACAGCTGGAAGGTTGAGGTAATCAGTGAGGGCGTGCGTGAGACCCTGGTGGCCGATACCGTCATCAGTGCCGTTGGCCAGCTCAACAGCCCCAGGATGCCCGACATCCCCGGCCTCGAGAGTTTTGAGGGGATCGCCTTTCACTCGGCGCGCTGGGAGCACGAACACTCCCTGGAGGGCAGGCGGGTGATTGTTATCGGCACCGGCTGCAGCGCGGCGCAATTTGTGCCGCGGATTGCCCCCGCATGCGGTGATCTCAAGGTCTTCCAGCGCTCGGCGCCCTGGCTGGTGCCCACTGCAACCTATCACCAGCCCATGTCGGAGCAGGAGCTCTGGTTGTTCCGGGAAGTCCCGTTTTATGCCCGGTGGTATCGATTCTTCCTGTTCCGCACCCTGGCGGTCGACGGCCTGCTTCCATTGATGTGTTCCGAGCCGGGCTGGACCGGTCCGCCCGGTACCATCGGTGCAGGTAACGAGGTGTTGCGCGCCAACCTGATCGAGTCACTGAAGGAACAGGCGGGCGAGGACAAAGAGCTCCTGGCCAAGCTGATCCCGGACTATCCCCCCGGGGGAAAAAGGCCCGTACTGGATGACGGGGCGTGGGTTTCGACAATGAAACGTGCCAATGTGCACTTGTTGACCGACAGGATCGCCAGGGTGGTACCGCAAGGTGTCGTCACTGCGGACGGCGTATTGCATCAGGCGGATATCATCATTTACGGC
>JAOUDU010000301.1 GCA_029859085.1 Gammaproteobacteria bacterium
GACCGGGGTGGTAACGGTCGGTGCGCTGATCACCATGGCGGCCCACCTGGAGGGCAAGGGTGCCAGCGTGCTGGATTTCACCGGCTTCGCCCAGAAGGGCGGGGCGGTGATCAGCCATATTCGCCTCGGCGATTCTCCGGCGGCGCTCAACCAGGTGCGGATTGCCGACGGCCGCGCCGACGCGGTGGTGGCCTGTGACGTGGTGGTGGCGACCGACCCGCGAGCGGTGAAGGTGCTGGCCAGGGACCGCACCCGGGTGCTGGTGAATCACAGCGAGGTGCCCAGCGGGCAGTTCGTGCAGAACCGTAACGCCGACATTCGGATGGACGAACGCCTGCGCGCCATCGGCGGCGCTGTCGGCGCGCAGAATGTCGAGTTGGTCCAGGCCAACGCGCTGATGGAACGCCTGATGGGCCATACGGTCTACGCCAACGTCTTCATGCTGGGTCACGCCTGGCAGCAGGGTATGATTCCCGTCTCGGGTGCGGCGCTGTTGCGTGCCATTGAATTGAATGGCGTCAACATCGAAGAGAACCAGCGGGCTTTCAACTGGGGTCGGCTCAGCGCGCTCAACCCCGACTACGTCTTGCAGGCGGCGAAACTGCCGGAGGTCGGAGTGCGGGAGCGAACGCTGGAGGAGCTCATTGCCCACCGCGCGAAGCTGCTGGTGGCCTACCAGAACCAGGCTTATGCGGATGATTACCGCGACTTCGTCGCCCGGGTGGAAAAGGCCGAGCGGGCACTGGGTGGCGAGGAGTTTCCGCTGACCCGCGCGGTGGCGACCTATCTCTACAAACTCATGGCCTACAAAGATGAATACGAAGTTGCGCGGCTCTACAGCGAGCCGTCGTTTCGCGACAAGCTGTCAGCCACTTTCACGGGCGACTACACCCTGAGCTTCCACCTGGCGCCGCCGATTTTCAACCGTGGCAACGACGCCCTGGGCAGGCCCCTGAAGACGACCTTCGGTCCCTGGATGATGTCGGCCTTCAGGTTGCTGGCAAAGGGTAAGTTTTTGCGAGGGACCGTTTTCGATCCATTCGCTCGCCTTCCGGAGCGCCGGGAAGAGCGCGAGCTGATTGCGGACTATCGCAAGCTGGTAGAGGAATTGATAGGCGCATTGAACCGGGAAAATCTCGCGATCGCGGTGGAATGTGCCAACCTGCCGGACCAGGTCCGTGGTTACGGGCCGGTCAAGACCGGCTCGATCAGCGAGTATCGCCAGCGCCGCGCCGGCCTGTTACAGAGGTTCCACAACCCGGCCAGCGTTGTGCAATTCCAGTCTGTGGCCTGAGCCGCCATGCGGTCTATCCGCGGCAAACTCCGCTTCGAAGGGTGAGTATCGGCTTATCAACGCGGCGCCAGCTCTGAACAACCCGAGCTTCTGCCGCCAACTCACCCACCTGGCGAGATGCACTTACCGGTCCCCTGCCCAAGGTCATTTCAGTGTACATGTAATGACTCGTTATCCAGCGCATTGAAGCCCGCAGTCGGCACCAGGTACTGCGCCTTCCAGGCTGTCAAATCAAGTGGCTCGAAGCGGGATTTTTCCTGCTTTGGAAAGCGGATCGGCTGGCCCGGGTTTACACCCTTCAGGACACTGGAATCGCGCACTACCACGGCGCCATTGACGATCACGTAGGGGATGCCCGTGGTGGGAAGCGTGCCCGCGGCGTAGGTGGCGTTATCGCGCACCGTGGCCGGATCCAGCAGGGTGATATCGGCGACCATCCCCTCCTGCAGTCTGCCCCTGACCTGCATGGCCTCGACGCCGGTGTCACCGAGGTACTTTGCCGGGTTGTAACTGGAAGCGGCCAGGATCTGCATCAAGGGAATGCCCTTCTCCCGCGCAATGCGCAGGCAGGTGCCATGGGAACCGGCCAGCCGCGGGTGCGTATTGGGTATCTTGTCGTAAGGTGTATCCCACACCGGCTCGTCATTCCAGCCGCCCGGCATCATCATCGCGTCGCTGGCGATAACCACGCCGGGCAACCGGCACCATTCGGGAATTGCGGAGGGGTCCATTTTGTACAATACAATCTGTGTGGCGGGTGCTTCCGCCAACACTTTTTTGTAGGATTCCAGCGTATAAAAATCGCCGGTCAACGGATCCTGCATGGTGTCTTCATACCGCTTGCCCAGCTTTTCAACCCAAACCTCGGGCTTGAGGAATGCCGCATTGATCGTGGTAGAGCCGGCCGCATAGGGATAGATTTCCCCCCAGACCTTATGGCCCTCGGCGCGCAGCCGCACCAGCAGTTCCTGCACGAGTTCCCAGCCCGGGTTGTTGAAATGGTTGATTACCGCGGGAGCTTCCAGCGCCACGGCGTTGGCGAGAATCTCCTGGGCTCCATTGCTCTCCGTGGTGGCCGTCCCCGGTGTATACCGCAAATGGACCGCGGTAAGTCGTCCGTAATTGGCGCCCACCCGCTGCACCTCATACATTTCACGGGCGGTCGCGCCGGGAAAATAACCGAGTGTTGAGGCCACGCCCAGTGCGCCCTGCTGCAGGCCCTCATCGATGATTGCCAGCATGGCGTTTCCCTGCTCCAGCGTCAGTACCTGCTCCGCCCATGCAGTACCGGCGCCGCGGCTTTTCACTACCGAGTAGGGCGCATCGAGGAGGTCTTCATCCGGCAGCTGTTGGGTCACCTTGCTGCGGGCAAACTCGTGGCCGGAGGAGGTACCGTAGTTCACCTGGCTGTTACCCGCGTGCATGGCATACCACTCGTCTATCCTGGGGCCGTAGACTCCCGCCTCGAGGTCCATCGCCGTGGTCACCCCGTCGCGCAGGGCCAGCTTGTATCCGATGGGGCGCGTCCAGTGAAAGTGGGTGTCAATGAATCCGGGGGCCACTACCAGCCCCTTGGCGTCGATCACCTCCTTGCCCTGGATCTCCGCTGTCGTAATGGCCGCTATGATGCCATCTTTCACGCCAACGTTGGCGATGGCGTCAAAATGGGTTTCGGGGTCCATCACCCGGCCATTGGCAATCACGAGGTCATAATCCTGCGTCATTGCAGCGGGCGCGATGCTCACACACAGAAGTAACGCGAAACATTTCAGAAGTCTATATCGGTGCATTTGCATTCCTCCTTCAGTTCACCAGCACACATCTCATCACAGTCGTGAGGATTTCACTATTTTCGCCACACCCAGGGTACAGACTGGAATAATGTATACCAGGGCGAACCCCAATGACAAAGCGGAGTAGCCTTTGGCCACCAGGGACACGATACCCAGCGAACCCAGCAAGCCACCGAGGGTCAGCGTGAAGACCGCGATGGCAGCGCGGGCCGGATGGCTCAGAGTCTCTTCCGCGCCAGGCTTCACGACGGCGCTGATGCGTTCGATGAGCCCTTGAACCAGGCCCGCACCGGTTTCCACCAGTGTGCCCAGCAGCGCCACCAGGAATACGCCCAGCAGCAAGGGTGAGGTGAAATTGGACATCATCCAGTAGTTGGGCACCGGCTGTTCCAGCACCGCCGGGTAACCCGCGGCATAGCTGATATGGAAGAGCACGGCCGGCAGCATGACCGCGACGCCGGTTATCATGCCCGCCGCGATCGCTTCTGCCCGGGAGGCGATGGCCCGCGTCGAAAACAACAGTACCGGCGCCACCGCGAGGTTGTACATGGCGTACAGCAGGCCGCCGCCCAGCCAACCGGTTTCCACCGTCCCGACGCTGACCGCGTCCAGAATATCCACCGGGCCGTTGTTCATGACCTCGATGAAGTAGGCAAGGAACACCAGGTACATACCGATGGACCACAGGGTGAGCACTTTTTCCACGGCCTCGCGTCCGAAGTACACCAGCGCGACCACGAGCACCAATACCGTCCCTGTCCCGAACAGGCTGGCGATACCGAACTGTCCCTCAAGGATAGTGCCCGCGGCCGACCCCACCACGCCCAGAACCAGCAGGAACAGCAACAGGTACAGAATCTCGAAGCAAACCCAGAAACGTCCGATCAGTTTGCCGAAAAATGAGCGGTAATCGTACACCTTGAACACGCGCGCGAATTCGTAGGTACAGGTCAGTACGAAAGCGAACACGCAGGCGGAGGCGACTATGCCGAGCAGGCCTCCGAGCAGGCCGTAGCGGGTGAAGAACTCGACCACCTCGCGCCCGGTGCCATAGCCGCCGCCCATGACCACCGAAATGAATACGGCCGCGGGCACCACATAGACATGCATCAGGCGTTGCATTCAGAGAATATCCCCGCTCATGACCGCAGGCGGCGCGTTGTTTGCGTCGATGTTGGCAGCATACCGGGAAGGGTAAAAAAAAAGGGGCTTCCGTGGAAGCCCCAAGACCCGTCAGCCACCGAAGAAGTACTTCGCGCTCAAGCCGTACATCTGCGGCGAACCCCAGGTAACACGGGGTGTGCCCAACAGGTTGAGATTGCTCTGCAAGTTGTATTCCTTGTCTGCCAGATTCTTGCCCCAGAGGGAAACCTCCCAGGCTTCGCTGACCGGAGTCAGGGTGACCCGGGCATTCCAGAGGCCATAGGAGTCGAGAACGAAAGGCTCCACATTGCTCGGATCGGTGTACTGCTCGTCCGTGTAGGCATAGTCCACGTTGAAGGTCAGGTCACCAAAGCTGCCCACGGGCTGGATGTACTGGGTGCCCACATACACT